>NZ_VKHP01000682.1 GCF_010811875.1 Bradyrhizobium uaiense | reverse complement strand
GATCAACATGATGTGGGCGGCCTCGTAGAGCGCCGTGCGTACGGCGGCATCGCCAATCTTGCTGATCCGGCCAGTGTAGTCGATCTCGCCGGATTGGTACTTCTTCGGGGTCAGCCCGAAATGCGCCCCAACTCGCTTTGATGATGTGAACCGTCCCGGGTCGTCGATAGCGCTGGCATAGGTCAGCGCCACGATCGGACCGACTGCCGGGACTGAGGTCAGCAGCCGGGCCTGCGGGTCGGATCGCACCATTCT
>NZ_VKHP01000681.1 GCF_010811875.1 Bradyrhizobium uaiense | reverse complement strand
CCGTGTTGCCGGTCTGGTCCAGCACCACCGCAAGACCGGAGGCGCTGTCGATCAGATTGGACGTCGTGCCGTTGGCGGCAATGCTCAGCGCATAGGCCGTCGTTCCGCCGTCGGCGCCGGTCACCACATTGAACGCACCGGCGAAGCTCTCCTTGTCCAGCGCATGACCCTGGGTCGGCACCAGATCCGGTGTCGAGCCTTTGATGCCGGCGTTGGTCGAAGCCGATAGATAGGCTTCGAACGTGTTCAGCGAAGC
>NZ_VKHP01000680.1 GCF_010811875.1 Bradyrhizobium uaiense | reverse complement strand
GCTTCGCTGAACACGTTCGAAGCCTATCTATCGGCTTCGACCAACGCCGGCATCAAAGGCTCGACACCGGATCTGGTGCCGACCCAGGGTCATGCGCTGGACAAGGAGAGCTTCGCCGGTGCGTTCACGGTGGTGACCGGCGCCGACGGCGGAACGACGGCCTATGCGCTGAGCATTGCCGCCAACGGCACGACGTCCAATCTGATCGACAGCGCCTCCGGTCTTGCGGTGGTGCTGGACCAGACCGGCAACACGG
>NZ_VKHP01000679.1 GCF_010811875.1 Bradyrhizobium uaiense | reverse complement strand
GTTCCTGTCGCTGTTCGGGGCGCGCTCGACCTTCCAGGAGACGCTGCTGCGGGTCTCCGACGCCGGCCTGTTCGAACGGCCGATCGTGATCACCAACGAGGCCTATCGCTTCATGGTGCTGGAGCAGTTGGCGGAGATCGGCCGCGAGGCCGATGTGCTGCGGGAGCCGATGCGGCGCGACTCGGGGCCCGCGATCGCGGCCGGTGCGGCGTTCGCGCAGAGCCGCGACAGTGAAGCAATCGTGCTGGCGCTCGCCGC
>NZ_VKHP01000678.1 GCF_010811875.1 Bradyrhizobium uaiense | reverse complement strand
CACCGTCGTCCCGGCGGAGGCCGGGACCCATACGCCGCGGCAGGCGTCGCGTGGGAACTCGTCGTTTCAGCATCACTCAACAATTTACATCTGGGGTTATGGTCCCGGCCCCCGTGCGCAATTGCGCACTAGGCCGGGACGACGGTGGGGTGTGTGGAGGCGGTGTTGTCACAAACGCGGTTCCGTAAATAATTTTCATCAGTCTGTTGCCGCGGTGTCGGCTGGCGCCTTCGCCAACCGTCCTTTGCGTATAAACCAG
>NZ_VKHP01000677.1 GCF_010811875.1 Bradyrhizobium uaiense | reverse complement strand
ATCGTTCTTCTGGATTATCAGCCGGGCCGCGGCCAAATCCACCCGCAGGCCTTCCTCGGCGATTACCGCGGCATTGTGAAGAGCGACGGCAATACCGCATGGCGCACGCTGGAAGGGGCTACCCACATTGGATGCATGGCCCACTCCCGGCGGCGCTTTGTCGATGCACTCAAAGCAAGAAAGAAGGGTGGCGGGCCGCCAGAACAGGCGCTGCGGTTCTTCGAACAGCTCTACCGGGTTGAAAGGCAGGCGCGGGACG
>NZ_VKHP01000676.1 GCF_010811875.1 Bradyrhizobium uaiense | reverse complement strand
ATCGATGCGATGGTCCGCCATCCGGTGCGGCAATATCAGGTTGCCGGCTGAGCTCTCGAGTTGAGCGGTTGACGCGTCGGTACGGTTCAGATTCAAGAATCCGATGAATCGAACCGGCGATCCGAGTGTTGAAGTGCTGTTGGCGCGCATTGCTGCGCTGCAGGCGGAGAACCATCAACTCGCCGACCGCGTCGTCAAACTCGAGGAAGAACTGGCGCTGGCACGCCTGCATCGTTTTGCGCCACGCAGCGAAAAGCAC
>NZ_VKHP01000675.1 GCF_010811875.1 Bradyrhizobium uaiense | reverse complement strand
ATCGAGAACGTCTCGTCCGGCGGCGTCATCCAGGGCACCATCAGCGGCACGGCCGGCACGGGAACGTTCGTTGCAGCCGGCGGAACGCTCAACGTGCTGGCCGGCGGTTCGGCCAGCATGATCAACGTGTCCGGTACGCTCAATGTGCAGGGCAAGATCACCAGCAATGTCAGCATTCAAAGCGGCGGCCACGAGATCGTCTCGGCAGGCGGGACCGGCACCAGAGCCCCCCGGGCCGCGGCCGCCATCTCAGGGGTGGG
>NZ_VKHP01000674.1 GCF_010811875.1 Bradyrhizobium uaiense | reverse complement strand
CGGCGCCGGCAACGGCATTCTGACCATCACAAGGGGAACGTTGCCGTTGATCCTGTTCGATCATCGCAGCTACGGCACGCTGGTCGGCCGGCTCATCGTTCCGAGCTTCATTCTGCCCGCGGCGGCGCCATTGGTCTATGCGATCGTGATCGACCGGTTCGGCAACACCAGCGCGCTTTATCTTTCCACCGGCCTCGCCATGATGACGCTCGTCGCGGCTGCCATACTGAAACTGCTGTTTCCGAGGGCTCCCTGAGGCCG
>NZ_VKHP01000673.1 GCF_010811875.1 Bradyrhizobium uaiense | reverse complement strand
GCCCTTCTCCGTTCTGACGGGATGCGCTCAGACGACAGATGCCGTGTCGAAAAAGATATATCAGCGCGTGAAGCCTTAGTGAGGTGAGCACGTCGGTCAGGCTCCCTCCCCCTTGCGGGGGAGGGTTAGGGAGAGGGGTGGCCACACGGCGTGCTCTCTCGAATCGCCTTCAATTGTGTAACCGAGATTGCGATGCCGATTGCTTCGTCGCGCATCTCGCCCTGGGCTTACCCCTCTCCCCAACCCTCCCCCGCAAGGGGG
>NZ_VKHP01000067.1 GCF_010811875.1 Bradyrhizobium uaiense | reverse complement strand
GAGCTACAAGGAAGGCGTGCAGGGCCAGCTCGAGGACGAGCCCGGCATGACGGTCGCCTCGTGGCAGCAGCGGCCGGAGAGCCGCGGCTATGTCCGCATCCGCTCCGCCGATCCGTTTGCGCCGCCGATCATCCAGACCAACTATCTCGCCGAGGAGATCGACCGCCGCGTCGTCGTCGCCGGCATGAAGCTGGCGCGCCGGCTGCTCGCGTCCGAGCCGCTCAAGCCGTATTACGCTTACGAGGATTTTCCGGGCCCGAAGGTCACGAGCGACGACGAGCTGCTCGCGGCCGCGACCCAGCGCGGCACTACCACCTTCCATCCCGGCTGCACCTGCCGGATGGGACCGGCGGACGCGCCGTGGGCGGTGGTCGACGACCAGCTCCGGGTCCATGGTATGGAAGGCCTGCGCGTGATCGACGCCTCGATCATGCCGCGGATGATCTCCGCCAACCTCAACGCCTCGACCTTGATGATCGCCGACAAGGCCTCCGACATGATCCGCGGCAAGACCCCCGAGGCGGCTGCGAAGCTGCCGGAGTATGCGTGAAGGGAAGTGCGCGGTGATGTTCGCGCTGATGCTCGTCGGTCAGCGCGCTCGATCTCTCACCGTCATCCTGAGGAGCGCGCTCTTGCGCGCGTCTCGAAGGATCGACGGCCACGAGCGGGGCCGTGCACCCTTCGAGGCCCGCTTCGCGGGCACCTCAGGATGACGGGATCCGCATTGAGGTCACGGGAAAGAAGAAGGCAGCTCAGCCGTAGACGAACGCCTTGTCCTCGAGGTCGATCGCCGGGAATTCGTCCTTCTCGGCCCAGTAGTCCTGGTTGTGCTGCCACTCCGGCTTGTCGCCGCGCTTCGGCAACAGGTGCATGCCGCGCATCATGTAGCCGGGGTTGAAGTTCTCCGGATCGATCCACGGCAGCAGCGGCATGTTGTGGTCTTCGGGGCGCAGCGCCGGCGTCACCTTCTTGGCGCCGGTCGCCTTCATGTGCTTGAGCATCCGGCAGACGAAGTCGCCGACCAGGTCGACGCGCAAGGTCCAGCTGGCACGGAAATAGCCGAATACCCAGACGAGGTTCGGCACGCCGGTGAACATCATGCCGCGATAGGTCACGGTGTCCTTGAAGTCGAGCGGCTTGCCGTCGATCTCGAAGTCGATGCCGCCATTGGCGGAGAGGTGGAAGCCCGTCGCGGTGATGATGATGTCGGCCTCGAGCTCCTTGCCGGACTTGAGCAGGATGCCCGTCTCGGTGAAGCGGTCGATCTCGTCGGTGACGACCGATGCCTTGCCGCCCTTGATGGCCTGGAACAGGTCGGCATCCGGAACGAAGGCGATGCGCTGCCGCCACGGCCGGTAGCTGGGCGTGAAGTGGGTGGCGATATCGTAGTCCTTGCCGAGAACGGCCTCGACCGCCGCCAGGAGATCCTTCTTGGCGCCCTCGGGGTCGGCGAAGGTCCGCTTGGTGAAGGCGTCCTGTTCGAACAGGATCTTGCGGCGGGTGATTTCGTGGATCCAGTGCTCGTCGACCTGCAGCCTGCGCAGCTCCTCGGCGATCTCGATCGCGTTGCGGCCGGTGCGGAAATAGGTCGGCGAGCGCTGCAGCATGGTGACATGGCCGGCGTCCTTGGCCATCGCCGGGATCAGCGTTGCGGCGGTGGCGCCGGAGCCGATCACGACCACGCGCTTGCCCTTGTAGTCGAGGTCATCCGGCCAGAGCTGCGGATGGATGATCGTGCCCTTGAACTTCGCCATGTCGGTCCATTCCGGCGTGTAGCCGACGTCGTGGCGGTAGTAGCCCTGGCACATCCAGAAGAAGTTGGTGGTGAAGCGCAGCCGTTCGCCGGTGTCGATGCGCGTCGCATCGATGGTCCAGAGATTGGTCTCGTTCGACCACTTCGCCGCGGTGATGGTGTGGCGGTAGCGGATGTGGCGGGCGAGGTCGTTCTCGTCGATCACCTCGCCCATGTATTTCAAAATTTCGGCCGCGGACGCGATCGGCGCGCTGGTCCACGGCTTGAAGCGATAGCCGAAGGTGTGCAGGTCGCTGTCGGAGCGGATGCCGGGATAGCGATGGGTCGACCAGGTGCCGCCGAAGGTCTTCTGCGTCTCCAGCACCACGAAGCTGGTGCCCGGTGATTGCGTGGTGAGGTGATAGGCGGCGCCGACGCCGGAGATGCCGGCGCCCGCGATCAGGACGTCGAAATGCTCTGTGGTGACGGGCTCATCGGCGCGGATTTGGGTCTGGACGTTCATCTTCCCTGGTCTTCTTGTTTGTTGGATTGCTTGTTGAGCTACAGAAACAAAACGCCGGGGCCATCGCCCCGGCGTCTGCCAATCTCGAAACTAGACTTCGCGGCGGCTGAGGAAGGCCAGCCGCTCGAACAGATGCACGTCCTGCTCGTTCTTGAGCAGCGCGCCGTGCAGCGGCGGGATCAGCTTGCGCGGATCACGTTCGCGCAACATCTCGGGCGTGATGTCTTCGTTCAGCAGCAGCTTGAGCCAGTCGAGCAGCTCCGAGGTCGAGGGCTTCTTCTTCAGGCCAGGCACCTCGCGGACCTCGAAGAAGATCCGCAGCGCCTCTTCCACCAGCCGCTTCTTGATGTTCGGGAAGTGGACGTCGACGATCTGGCTCATCGTGTCGGCGTCCGGGAATTTGATGTAGTGGAAGAAGCAGCGGCGCAGGAAGGCGTCCGGCAGTTCCTTCTCGTTGTTCGACGTGATCATCACGATCGGGCGCAGCTTCGCCTTGATGGTCTCGCCGGTCTCGTAGACATGGAACTCCATGCGGTCGAGCTCGAGCAGCAGGTCGTTGGGGAACTCGATGTCAGCCTTGTCGATCTCGTCGATCAGGAGCACGGGGCGCTTCTCGTGGGTGAAAGCCTCCCACAGCTTGCCGCGCTTGATGTAGTTCTTGATGTCGGACACGCGCGCGTCGCCGAGCTGGCTGTCGCGCAGGCGCGAGACGGCATCATATTCGTAGAGGCCCTGCTGCGCCTTGGTGGTCGACTTGATGTGCCAGGTCAAAAGCGGCGCATCGATCGCCCTGGCGACTTCCTCGGCCAGCACGGTCTTGCCGGTGCCGGGCTCGCCCTTCACCAGCAGCGGGCGCTCGAGCACGATGGCGGCATTGACGGCGACCTTGAGGTCATCGGTGGCTACGTAGTCCTTGGTACCCGTGAATTTCATCTATCTGTTTGCCTTGCTTCGTTCGTCGGCCGCATGGGTCTCACCTTGGGCCTCGACATGAAACGACCGCTCTCGCAGCGGCCGTCGGAAATGGAAATTGTTCGATCAGGCTCGCCTGATCAGCGACAGGATCACCAGCACGACGACGGCGCCGATGGTCGCATTGACGATGTCGCGGATCGCGCTGCCGCCGAGGCTGATGCCGAGTTGCGGCAACAGCCAGCTCGCAACCAGCGCGCCGATGATGCCGACAACGATGTTGCCGATCAGCCCGAAGCCCGCGCCGCGCACGATCTGCCCAGCGAGCCAGCCTGCAATCGCACCGATCACCAGTGCTGCAATGATGCCCATTCAAACGTCCTGCCCAATGTCTTGTCAGGCGCAATTGTAATTGAAAAAGCCGGGCGGTCTAGGGCGGATTCCGCAGCGCAGCGGTGCCCTGAACGGCGCGGTACCCATGGAATGTCGACCGTCATGTTTCCGCCGCGCGGAATGATCGCCGCACGGATAAGGGGCCGGCGTCGTGGGTGGACCCCGCAAGACATGGCGCGCGGGGCCAAATCAAGGCGGATCGCCGGTCTCGGCATGGCTCGGCCCCTTGACGGCACCGGTCCCGCGGGCGATCTAGATAGTCATGTTCCTGCAGTTCTTCACATCGCTGCGCGACGCCCAGGTCCCCGTGACGCTACGGGAATATCTGACCTTGATGGAAGCGCTTGACGCCGATCTCGCCGAACAGTCGGTCGAGAACTTCTATTATTTGTCGCGCGCCGCCCTGGTGAAGGATGAGCGCAATCTCGACAAGTTCGACCGCGTGTTCGGCACCGTGTTCAAGGGGCTCGAGAGCCTGCTCGACGCCATGGGCAAGGCGGAGATCCCCGAGGAGTGGCTGAAGAAGCTCGCCGAGAAATATCTCACCGAGGAAGAGAAGAAGCAGATCGAGGCCATGGGCTGGGACAAGCTCATGGAGACCTTGAAGAAGCGGCTCGAGGAACAAAAGGGCCGTCACCAGGGCGGCAGCAAGTGGATCGGCACCGCCGGCACCTCGCCCTTCGGCGCCCACGGCTACAATCCCGAAGGCGTGCGCATCGGGCAGGAGAAGAACCGCAACAACCGCGCCGTGAAGGTGTGGGACAAGCGCGAGTTCAAGGATCTCGACGGCAACGTCGAGCTCGGCATCCGCAACATCAAGGTCGCGCTGCGGCGGCTGCGCAAGTTCGCGCGCACCGGCGCGCCCGACGAGCTCGACCTCGACACCACGATCAAGGAGACCGCCAACCACGGCTATCTCGACGTGCACATGCGCCCCGAGCGGCGCAACGCGGTCAAGGTGCTGGTGTTCTTCGATATCGGCGGCTCGATGGATTCGCATATCGAGCAGGTCGAGGAACTGTTCTCGGCCGCCAAGAGCGAATTCAAGCACATGGAATATTTCTACTTCCACAACTGCCTCTATGAAGGCGTCTGGAAGCAGAACAAGCGGCGCTTCACCGATCGCACGCCGACCTGGGACGTGCTGCACAAGTATCCGCACGACTACAAGGTGGTGTTCGTCGGCGACGCCTCGATGTCGCCTTACGAGATCATGGTTCCCGGCGGCTCGGTCGAGCATGTCAACGAAGAGGCCGGCTCGGTCTGGATCGACCGCATCACCCGAACCTATCCGCACGCGGTGTGGCTCAATCCGGTGGCGCAGAAGCACTGGGACTATTCGGAATCGACCACCATCATCCGCCGCCTGTTCTCCGAGCGCATGTATCCGATCACGATCGAGGGTCTTGAGAACGCGATGAGGGAGCTGGTGCGCTGACCTCGTCATTCCGGGGCGCGAAGCGAACCTCAGATGCGCAATTGCGCATCGGGGAATCTCGAGATTCCGGGTCTGGTCCTTTGGAACATCCCGGAATGACCAACAACAAAAAGCGAGGGAGTTGTCCATGCCCCAGAACATCCACCGCGGCATCAAGGTGATGATCGACGAGGCCAATGCCGAGATCGAGACCATCAGCGCGGCCGATGCGATCACGATGATCGGCAAGAACGACGTCGTCATCGTCGACATCCGCGATCCCCGCGAGATCGAGCGCGACGGCAAGATCCCGGGCTCGTTCTCCTGCACCCGTGGCATGCTCGAGTTCTGGATCGATCCGAACAGCCCCTATGCCAAGCCGATCTTCCAGGAAGACAAGAAGTTCATCTTCCATTGCGCCGGCGGCCTGCGCTCGGCGCTCGCCGCCAAGACCGCGAAGGACATGGGCTTGAAGCCGGTCGCGCATATGGGCGGTGGCTTCGCCGCCTGGCGCGAGGCCGGTGGTCCGATCGAGGCTTGGGAGCCGAAGAAGAAGGGCTGACGCCCCAAGCCCGTAAGGACATCAGATCATGACCGTTGCCGACGATCCGCTCGTTTCGACCGAATGGCTGGCTGCGCATCGCGGCGATGCCAACGTCAAGGTGCTCGACGCAACCTTCAAGCTGCCGGGCGTACTGCCGCTGCCGAAGGATGACTATCTCGCCGCGCATCTGCCCGGCGCGGTGTTCTTCGACGTCGGTGCGGTGTCCGATCATTCCAATCCGCTGCCGCATATGTTTCCGAGCGCCGAGCAGTTCGGCCGCGACATCGGCGGGCTAGGCATCAGCAATGCCGACACCGTCGTGGTCTATGATTCCGGCGGCTGGGTTGCCGCACCGCGCGCCTGGTGGATGTTCCTGTCCTATGGCCATCGCAACGTGCGCATTCTCAACGGCGGTCTGAAGAAGTGGCGCGCCGAGGGCAGGGCGGTCGAGAGCGGCGAGGTGAAGCCTAAGCCTGCGACGTTCAAGGCGAGCTACGATCCGAAGCGCGTGCGCAGCATCGAGCAGATGATCGCCAATGTCGAAAGCCGCAAGGAGCAGGTGATCGATGCGCGTGCTGCCGAGCGCTTCGAGGGCCGTGCGCCGGAGCCGCGGCCGGGTATTCGCGCCGGTCATATCCCGGGCGCCCGCAACGTGCCCTACAACCAGCTGTTCGATGCTGCGACCGGCGAGATGAAGCCGCTTGACGATCTCCGCAAATCGTTCACGGGGGCCGGCGTGCAGCTCGATGCGCCGATCGTGACAAGCTGTGGCTCGGGCGTGTCGGCCGGCGTGCTGACGCTGGCGCTCTACCGGATCGGCGTCACCGACACCGCGCTCTATGACGGCTCGTGGTCGGAATGGGGACAGGCGAGCGGCCCGCCGATCGCGACCGGCCCGGCCTGAGGCTTAAATTCTAGCGCCGCGTGACCGGCACCAGGGTGGTCTGACCGAACGGATCGATCTGCTGCTGCATGACCTGCCGAACCGGGCGCGCGCGGACAATCCGCCGTCGCTCCTTGCGGCGCTCGGCCTTGCTGGTCGCATTGCGCTCCGGCTTCTTCGCCTCGGTGGCCTTTGGCGCCGCCGGGGCTTCGACGACAACTTCCGGTCCGCCCAGCGTCGCGATTCTGGTCGCGGCCGCGATGGTCTCGGGTGACGGCGGTGCCGGCTCCGGTGCAATCATGGCTGGCGCCGGTGCAGCCGGTGCGGGTTCGCTGGTTGCGGCGGGCGGATCGGTCACTGCGGCGACCTTGGGCTCAGCGGCGGCCGGTGCGGTTTCGGCCGCAGCCGGTGCCGGCTGCGATACCGGTGCCGGATCAGCGAGCGGCGGCTGAGCAGCCTCTGCTGATGGCGCCGGTGCGGGCGCCTCCACAACTTGGGCTTCCGGTCTCGGCAAGGCGGGTGGGGACGGGTCGTCCGACTTTACGGCGGCGAGCCTCTCCGGCTCCGCAGCGGGAGAGGCCTCGGCGGGCGCGGCCGGCTCGGTCGCAGCCGGGATTGCGGGTACCGGAGTATCGGTCACCACCTTGTCCGCAGCCGCCGGGTCGACCCGCACCATGGCAAGCACCGGCGGGGCCTCGGGTTGCTGCGCGAACTGCGGCTCGGGCGGTGCCCGGCGAGTCGGAATGTTGGCGAATTCCTCATGCGCCGCACGAAACAGCGCGGCGGCTCCCAGCCCAAACACCAGAAGCGAGGTCGCCAGCACGACCGCAGCGAGCAGGAAACGAAGGCCGGGAAGCATGGGCGCGGGTTCCCCCTTCTACGGGAGGGTGTCGATATCGAGGGAACGCGGTGACCACACAAGAAAGCCGGGTCGCGAGCGCGAATCAGGCCGATTCCACGATATCGCAACCCCGGAGACTGTTTGTTACAAAATGCGGGAGATTGATGACTTTGGGCATGTGGACAAACATTCCCGACCCATGAGACATCTTTGCCGCAGCGGTGCCGCCAATCACAAATGCCCGAAATGGCCCGGGTTTCGCGGATCTGTCTTGAATGCGCCGCTATCTTCCTGCATTGGGCCGTTAACAGTCCGGTGTGGCTTGGGGACTATAACAGAGCAATGATGATCAACCGCATTCTGACGATTTGCGCTGCCGCGGCTCTCGGCGTGGCAGGAACCTCGCTCGCGCATGCGCAGCAGGGTTATCCGGCTCCCCAGGGTCCCGCCTATTCGACGGCGCCCCAGCCCTACCCCCAGGGCAGCATGCCGGATTTCGACGCGCTCAATGACGATGAAGGGCCGCAGGATTCGACTGCATTGCCGCCGCCCGGCCCGGTGACGTCGCCGAACGACCCGCGCTATGGCCGTCCGCCGGTCTATTCCGATCGCGGTGCCCCGACCGGTCCGGTGATGTCGCCCGACGATCCGCGTTATGGCCGGCCGATGAATGCTCCGGTCTATTCCGACCGTGGTGCGCCGACTGGCCCGGTGATGTCGCCCGATGATCCGCGCTATGGCCGGCCGATGGGGCCGCCGCCGGTGATCTATGGCGACCGTCCGGGCGCGCAGCAAGCCAATCGCGACAACGGCGTTCCCGCCGCCAGCGTTTCCTATGGCGACGACCGTGGCGGCATGCGTCCGCCCGAGGGCATTACCGGAGCCGTGTCGCAGCAGGCACCGGTCGGTGCCAATGGCAAGCCGGTGCAGATCGCAGCCCTGCCGCCGGACGAGCAGCCGGAAGACGCCCCGGCGCAACTGGCGCCCAATCTGCGTCGTCAGGAAGTGGCGTTCGCGACCAAGGAGCCGGCAGGCACCATCGTCGTCGATACCCCGAACACCTATCTTTACTACATTCTCGGCAACGGTCGGGCGATCCGTTACGGCGTTCGCGTCGGCCGCGACGGCTTCACCTGGACCGGCGTGCAGAAGATCACCCGCAAGGCCGAGTGGCCGGATTGGCATCCGCCGACCGAGATGATCGAGCGTCAGCCCTATCTGCCGCGCTTCATGGCCGGCGGACCCGGCAACCCGCTCGGCGCCCGCGCGATGTATCTCGGCTCGACCGTGTACCGCATTCACGGCACCAATCAGCCGTCGACCATCGGCAAATTCGTCTCGTCGGGCTGCATCGGCATGCTGAACGAGGACGTCTCGGATCTGTTTGAACGCGCCAAGGTCGGCACCCGCGTGGTCGTGCTGCCCGGCGGCGCTGCCCCGGGAACGACGACGGCTTCTGCCGCGCCGCCCCCGAACCCGATGGCCCCCGCGCCGACGCAGGCTCAGGCCGCGCCGTTGCCCGGCACGCAGCCGACCTCGGTGCAGCCGCTGCCGGCGCCGGTGACGGTCCGCTAACCCGACCTGCAACTCATCCTGAAAAAGGCGCGCCAACAGCGCGCCTTTTTTGTTGCCGCAAGCAGCCGGTCTCAGGCGAGGCGCCGCGGCGGCTCGTCGCCTTTGGTGAAGGCATCGATGCACGCGACCATCTGCTGATAGTGCGCCTGCAGGCTCTCGCGCGTCGCGTAGCCGAGATGCGGCGTGATCACGACATTGTCGAGCTTGCGCAGCGGATGGTCCGACGGCAGCGGCTCGACCGAGAACACGTCGATGCCGGCGCCGGCAATCTTCTTCTCGCGCAGCGCCGCGAGCAGCGCATCCTCATCGACGATCGGTCCGCGCGCGGTGTTGACGAGATAGGCCTGTGGTTTCATCCGCGCGAGATCGGCGGCGCCGACCAGTCCGCGGGAGCGCGGGCTCAGCACGACGTGGATGGTGATGACGTCTGATGTCGCGAACAGCTCGTCCTTGCTGGCGTAGCCGACGCCGACCTCCTTGCACTTCTCCGGCGTGAGGTTGGGGCTCCAGGCGATGACGTTCATGCCGAACACCTTGGCCATGCCGGCGACCTTGCTGCCGAGCTTGCCGAGACCGATGACGCCGAGCGTCTTGCCTTCGATCTCGGCGCCGGCAAAGCTCTGCCACGGCTCGCCGGCGTGCATCCGCGCATTCTCGCGGCCGATGCCGCGGGTCAATTCCAGGATCAGGCCCATGGTCAGGGGCGCGGTGGGATCGCGGCTGTATTGGGTGCCGCACAGCACCACCTGGCTAGCCTTGGCGGCGTCGATGTCGATCGCGGCGTTACGCATGCCCGACGTGATCAGGAGCTTCAGCTTGGGCAGCGCATCGAACAGGCTCTTCGGGAACGGGGTGCGCTCGCGCATCGCGCAGACGATCTCGAATTCCCTGAGCTTCGCCGCCGCTTCCGCCTCGCTCGCAAACGGCTTGTCGAACACGGTGACCTCGACGCGATCCTTGATCGCCGGCCAGTCGGCCAACGAAAGCGCGATGTCGAAATAGTCGTCGAGGATTGCACAGCGGAGCCGCGTCATCGGGAAGATCCATTCAGGGTGAGGCCGACGGCAGGAGATCAGCCGTCGGGATGCCCGTCATGGTCGCGCGCAATCGGCAGGCGCGCAAGCGGCCGCGCTTTCACATCAGGGCGGTTGTCACGCCGGGCGGGATGGCTTCTGCGCTTTCGCGGTGCGGATATCGGCGAGCATCGATCGGACCGCCGGCGACAGCGCCATCTGCTTGGCACGGCAGGCCGGGCCGGGGCCGCGCATATAGTGCAGTTCCGGACGGTAGGGATTGAAAGCCTTGGCAGCGAAGGCCCGCCAGAAGGTACGGAATTCGGCGAACAGCGTCGCCTCGCCCTTGATCGCCGGGCGCGAAAGAGGTGCTGAAATGATGGTAGCCATGACGTGGCCTCAACTGTTTTGGTCGCGGTTCTGCCGCGAAATTCGCCGTTTTTCGGCGTTGAGAACGAGTTTTGGCCTGATTTATTAAAAGATGGTTTCAATTGTCGTGATTCGGCGCACACATGGTCGCGAACCCGTAATCACCCGTGGTGAATGGACGGAACGTGGTGAACGGATGGAAAACGCGAGCCCCGCGGTTGCGCTTTCGGGGGCCGGCCGTTACATCGGCGGCAGCAAAATTTCCACAAATCGGATCAATTCCAGGGACAGCGGATGGCTCGCCAGTTCATCTATTTCATGCAGGGTCTGACCAAGGCGTACCCGACCCGCAAGGTGCTCGATAACATCCATCTGAGCTTCTATCCGGACGCCAAGATCGGCGTGCTCGGCGTCAACGGCTCGGGCAAGTCGACCCTGCTCAAGATCATGGCCGGCCTCGACAAGGAGTATAACGGCGAGGCCTGGGTCGCCGAGGGCGCCCGCGTCGGCTATCTCGAGCAGGAACCGCAGCTCGATGCCTCGCTCTCGGTCCGCGAAAACGTCATGCAGGGCGTCGCCAAGCAGAAGGCGATCCTCGACCGCTACAACGAGCTCGCGGTGAACTATTCCGACGAGACCGCCGATGAGATGACCAAGCTGCAGGACGAGATCGAGGCGCAGGGCCTGTGGGATCTCGACAGCAAGGTCGATCAGGCGATGGACGCGCTGCGCTGCCCGCCCGATGACGCCGATGTCACAAAACTGTCGGGCGGTGAACGCCGCCGCGTTGCGCTGTGCCGCCTGCTGCTCGACCAGCCGGAATTGCTGCTGCTCGACGAGCCGACCAACCATCTCGACGCTGAGTCGGTGTCGTGGCTGGAAGGCCATCTGCGGAATTATCCGGGCGCGATCCTGATCGTGACCCACGACCGCTACTTCCTCGACAATGTCACGAGCTGGATCCTCGAGCTCGACCGCGGCAAGGGCATCCCCTACGAGGGCAACTATTCATCCTGGCTGCAGCAGAAGCAGAAGCGGCTCGAGCAGGAAGGCCGCGAAGACGCCGCGCATCAGAAGACGCTGGCCCGCGAGCAGGAGTGGATCGCGTCGTCGCCGAAGGCACGCCAGGCCAAGTCCAAGGCCCGCTACCAGCGCTATGAGGAGCTGCTGAAACAGGCCAGCGAGAAGCAGACCCAGACCGCGCAGATCACGATTCCGGTCGCCGAACGGCTCGGCCAGAACGTCGTCGACTTCGAAGGCCTCAGCAAGGGCTTTGGCGATCGCATGCTGATCGACGATCTCACCTTCAAGCTGCCGCCGGGCGGCATCGTCGGCGTGATCGGCGCCAACGGCGCCGGCAAGACCACGCTGTTCAGGATGATCACCAAGCAGGAGGAGCCGGACAAGGGCTCCATCACGGTCGGCGAAAGCGTTCATCTCGGCTATGTCGACCAGTCGCGCGATGCGCTCGACGGCAAGAAGACGGTGTGGGAAGAGATCTCCGGCGGCAACGAGTTGATCCTGCTCGGCAAGAAGGAAGTCAATTCGCGCGGCTACTGCTCGTCGTTCAACTTCAAGGGCGCCGACCAGCAGAAGAAGGTCGGTGCGCTCTCGGGCGGTGAGCGCAACCGCGTGCATCTCGCCAAGATGCTGAAGTCCGGCGCCAATGTGCTGCTGCTCGACGAACCGACCAACGACCTCGACGTCGACACGCTGCGCGCACTGGAAGAGGCGCTGGAGGATTTTGCCGGCTGCGCCGTCATCATCAGCCATGATCGCTGGTTCCTCGACCGCATCGCGACCCACATCCTGGCCTTCGAGGGCGACAGCCATGTCGAATGGTTCGAGGGCAACTTCCAGGATTACGAAAAGGACAAGATGCGCCGGCTCGGCCAGGACAGCATCATTCCGCACCGCGTGAAGTACAAGAAGCTGACGCGGTGATTTGAGACACCGTCATGCCCGGCACAAGGCCGGGCATGACGGGTGAATAGAGCGCGCATCACCACGCGCAAATTTGCAGGATCGTGACGGCATCGCGGCGCAATCTGCGGCCAGTTGTCGCTTTTCAAGCGCGCGGGATTGCGTAGATAGAGCGCTCCCCGCAAATCGAATCCTGCGAGCACTCCAACATGTCCGCTATCTCAGACGCGCCCGCCCGCTCCAAGGGCCGGTCGCTGCGTCCCGTTCCCATGCTGATCTTCGGATCGCGCTGGCTGCAATTGCCGCTCTATGTCGGCCTCATCATCGCCCAGGGCGTCTACGTCGTGCTGTTCCTGAAGGAGCTGTGGCACCTGTTCGCCCATGCCTTCGATTTCAGCGAGCAGCAGATCATGCTCGCCGTCCTCGGCCTGATCGACGTCGTCATGATCTCGAACCTTCTGGTGATGGTGATCGTCGGCGGCTACGAGACCTTCGTCTCGCGGCTCAATCTGAAGGGGCACCCGGACGAGCCGGAATGGCTCAGCCACGTCAATGCCAGCGTGCTGAAGATCAAGCTGGCGATGGCGATCATCGGCATCTCGTCGATCCATCTGCTGCGCACCTTCATCGAGGCGGGCGCGCTGTCGTCCGGCAAGAGCACCTACACCGAGACCGGCGTGATGTGGCAGACCATCATCCACTGCGTCTTCATCCTGTCGGCGATCGGCATCGCCCTCGTCGACAAGCTGTCGAATGACTCGATCGAAGGGGCCAAGCAGCAGGCTGCGCATTGAGCGCGGCCGCCGAGGTTCACAGCAATCCGGTGTCGTGATAAGGCTCACGACACTGATATCGCGGGTGTTCGCCTGATGGCGCGCCCATTGGACCGCTGCGTGAACAGGTTGTTGGATTTGACATTCCTCCGCGCGCTTGCCTTCGGGCTTCTGCTTGCATCCCTCTCCGTCGTCTCACCCGCGCGCGCGGCCGACGCAGCGTTCACGCAGTTCATCGCCTCGCTGTGGCCGGAGGCCAAGGCGGCCGGCGTGTCGCGCGAGACGTTCGAGCGCGAGACGCGCGGGCTCGAGCCCGACTACAAGCTGCCCGATCTGATCCTGCCCGGACGTCCGAAAACCGGCGCCCCGGCGCAGGCCGAGTTCGTGCAGGTGCCGGCCGATTACATCAAGGAAGCCTCGATCGCGCGGCTCGCGGCGGAAGGGCAGCGGCTGCTGCAGAAATATCGTCCATCGCTCGATGCGATCGAGAAGCGGTTCGGCGTTCCCGCCACCATCGTGCTGGCGATCTGGGGCCGCGAGACCGACTACGGCCGCTATTCGCTGCCCTACGATACGCTGCGCGTGGTGGCGACGCAGGCCTATGTCGGCCGCCGCAAGGATCAGTACCGCACCGAGTTGATCCTGGCGCTCAAGATTCTCGGCGAGGGTGCGGTGACGCGGAAGGAGCTGCGCTCCTCCTGGGCGGGGGCGACCGGTTACACCCAGTTCCTGCCGTCGGAATATTACAAGCACGGCGTCGACCTCGACGGCGACGGCAAAGTCGACATCTGGCATTCGGTGCCGGACGCGCTCGCCTCGGCCGCGCAGCAACTGGTCAACAAGGGCTGGCAGCCGGGCGTGCGCTGGGCCTATGAGGTCACGGCACCTGCCAATGCCGATTGCACGATGGGCGTGCCCGAAGTGACAAAACCGATCAGCCAGTGGCTGCGGGCCGGCTTCGTGCCGGTGCGGGGCGCGAGGCTCAACGCCACCGAGCAGGCGCAATCGGCCTCGCTGCTGCAGCCGGAAGGCATCTACGGTCCGGCTTTCCTGACCACGCCGAACTACTTCGTGATCAAGGAGTACAATTTTTCCGATCTCTACGTGCTGTTCGTCGGTCATCTCGCCGACCGCATGACGAGCCCGCAGCCGTTCGCGACGCCATGGTCGGCGTCGAAGCAGTTGCGCTCGGCCGACGTCGAGGCGATGCAGCAGCAACTGACGAAGATCGGGCTCTACAAGGACAAGCTCGACGGCAAGGCTGGGATGCAGACCCGCGCGGCGCTCGGCGCCTATCAGAAGCAGGCCGGGCTGAAAGTCGATTGCTGGCCGAGCGAGGCCGTCCTGCGCGCGATGAACGGGCAGCGCTGATCGGGGCCGATTGCTGTACGACGGCCTGGCCGCGGAAAGCAAAAACCCGGCCGTGAGGCCGGGTTTTCGAGTGTGATGCTGAAAAGCGTGTCGGTCGATCAGTCGCAAACCTGGACGCGACGGA
Organism: Bradyrhizobium uaiense; assembly: GCF_010811875.1. Lineage (GTDB taxonomy): Bacteria > Pseudomonadota > Alphaproteobacteria > Rhizobiales > Xanthobacteraceae > Bradyrhizobium > Bradyrhizobium uaiense. The sequence continues at coordinate 21,964 of NZ_VKHP01000067.1, read as the reverse complement.
AACGCCAGCCGTAGCCGTCCCAGAACCGTTCACGAACCAGGCGGCACGGGGCTTCCTCGACGTAAACCGGCGCCGGTGCAACATAGACCGGAGCCGGGCGAGCGCCGGCAATCGCGCCGCCGAGCAGGGCGCCGCCGATCAGGCCGCCGGCAACGCCGGCCGCGACGGCGCCGCCGTCACCAGCCTTGGCAGCCGGAGCAACCGCCAGCGAACCGGCAATCGTGGTAACGGCGACAAGGGCAGCTAAAGTCTTCTTCATGTCTTTGGCTCTCCTGGAAGATGCTGGCGTCGTGGATCGACGCCGGGTTTAGGGTGACTCACACGCTGATCTCGAACTGCTGTCTTGCTAAACAGCGCAGAACAGTCAACCGAAAGTAAACGTCCGCAGCCTCATCGCGCAGAAAAGCGGTTTTTTCTGGCCATCTACAGCAGACGTCCCGGACAAACAGTCGGTTTTCCGGGACGTTTGGTTCGATTTAATCGAGATGAACGTCGATCAATCGCAAACGCGGACGCGGCGAACGCGCCAGGTGTAGCCGTCCCAGAAGCGCTGGCGCTGCCAGAAGCAGTCGGCACCGTAACCGGGCTCGGCGACGTAGGCCGGACCGGGAGCGTAGTAGCCATATCCCGGACCGTAATAACCGTTCTGCGAAGCGATCGCGCCACCGACGATGGCGCCGCCAATCAATCCCGCAGCGACGCCAGCGGCGACACCGCGTTGTGCCTGGGCGGGGGCGGGCACCGCCACAGCCGAAACCGCCAGAGCGGCGGCGGCGCAAAGCGCCAGCAATGTCTTCTTCATGACCTCACCTTTCTCACGGGGCAGGGACAGCGTGCGTTGGCGATCTGTCTCGCCTGAAGGTTCCATATTCCGCTTGAATGATCAATGAACGACGCTGCCCTATTCGCGTCCAAATGCTTGCAGCTTTTGGAATATCTCGCAACGCACAGGTGCTTGTGGCGGCTTGCGGCGATAGCAGGCCGGGATTGGCCTGACCCTATCCGCCTGGTGAGCTTCTTATTCCCGGAGGCTCGGCCCGACCGATTTAGATTCATTCCAATATGAATCCCGCATCAGTTTGGAATTGCTACAAGAACCGTCTTTTCCTTTTGCATCCCGCCGGGGCCGACCATATCCATATTGGCGAGCATCACCCGTTGGACCTGCCTCCTCTGATGATTGTCTGTTCCTGTAACGTCCTGAGCGACCACGATGTCCGCAATGCCGTCAACGGCGGCGGGTCCGTGACCCGAAATGCAAAGCAGGTGTATGGCTGCCTCGGCTGCAGTGCCGAGTGTGGCCGCTGCGCGCGCACCATCAAGGCGATCATCGACGAGGCGCTTGGCCCCTGCGCCAAGGCCTGCTGCGCCGGCTGTCCCCATGCCGGCCATCCGCACGCCGCCAATGAGGACGGCGAGCCCGCCACCGAGTTCGCGCTCGCGGCCTGCTAAGGCAATTTCAGCTTCCGGTCGATCTGAACCGAAGCTCCAGCTTCCTGTCTCGATGCGTTTTCTTCCCGCGGCCGGCTTTGCGTCGCCGGAAACGCCCCGCTCCCGCCAAATCCGGTTATCCACGCGCTGCTTCCGCGATGGGTTGCTCTCCCCGGCAATCTGATTTAGAAGCGTTCTAAATTTAGGCGGCCAACGGTGGCCGCGACAGGTGGAGTGGATCATGCAAGGCGACCCGAAGGTCATCGACTATCTGAACAAGGGGCTGCGCAGCGAACTGACCGCCATCAATCAGTACTGGCTGCACTACCGGATGCTCAACAATTGGGGCCTCCTGGAGATGGCCAAGGTCTGGCGCAAGGAGTCCATCGAGGAGATGGAGCACGCCGACAAATTCGTCGATCGCATCCTGTTCCTCGACGGCTTCCCGAACCTGCAGGTGCTCGATCCCCTGAAGATCGGCCAGGACGTCAAGGAGATCATCGAGTGCGATCTGGCCGCCGAGATCGGCGCCCGCACGCTCTACCAGGAGGCGGCGACCTACTGCCACGGCGTCAAGGACTATGTCAGCCGCGACCTGTTCGAGAGGCTGATGAAGGACGAGGAAGATCACATCGACTTCCTCGAGACCCAGCTCGACCTGATCAAGCGCATCGGTCTCGAACTCTACACCCAGAAGCACGTCGGTCATCTGAAGGGCGAGGAGTCCTGATCGGCCGCTTCGCGCGCGGAGCGTGAGCTTAAAAATTCGAGAGGCCGTCCTTGCGGGCGGCCTCTTTTGTTTTTCTGATCCGGATGGAGCGATCCGTCAGTAGCACCGCGTGATGTTGACGGTGCGGTCTCCGTCGCGTCCGGGCACCGTCACGCTCTCTGTGGGGCAACTCGACACATAGGGGCGATCCGACGGCACCACGGCCGGCGGATATCGATGCGCCCAATCCCAGGGCACGTCCTGGGTGTAGGTGTAACGGACATCGTTCGAGGCCGGCGCCGGGACCTCGGCGGCGAAGGGAACGCTCGCCGCACCATCATAATATCCGCCGGCGTCCGGCAACACGATGCCGGGCGAGCGCACATGATGGCGGAAGGCCGGATGATGCGAGGAAAACGTGCCGCGCGGCGCCGTTCCGGATCTCGCATGGGTCTCGGTGGAGGAAGCGAGCAGCAGCGCTGCAACGCCGAGGGACGCCGTCAGGGCCCCAACTGTTCGATACGCCATTTTTCGATCGGCCATGGCACGCACCAACTCGCGGTTACGGAGCATTTCTGCAGAAGCTAGGCCGCGCCTGAGGGCGCCCGCAAACTCATCCTTAATTATTGGTTAAAAAGTAAGGTTAACAGAGAGTAATTGTTTCAAATTGACGCGATCTCGCGCGCAGGTCCGCGACGACGGCGCACCGCTTCAGACGGCGTCCGCGGGAACGAAGCAGCTGATGATGATGTTGCCGCGGTGGTGCACGTACCACACCACGGCCTCGCCGACCGGATTGCCGCGATCGCGGATCACGGCGCGCTCCGGCACCATCATCCACTCGCCTTCGATCGGGACCCAATAGGCGCCGCCCCGAACATCATAGCTCGTGCGATGGCCGTCGGAGATGTCGCAGCACGGCACGCCATTCGGCGCGATCACGCTTTTGAACCAGGCGCGGATGTCCGGCGGTACGTTGTCGTACTGGCCGTTGTCGAATGCCAGGGCTGCGCCCGCCAACGTGACGAGCGACGCAAGCATTGCGACATGCGCAAGCCTTCGCATTGCCTTCCTCCGGCGAAAACTTCTGCGTGATCCGCGCGCCGCGTCGCTACCGCAAATCCGACGTTTGTGCGATTAGGCACGAACCGCGCGCGGGATGCATGCTCAAAGAATCGGCGAAACTCCGCAATCCCTGCTTGATGCAGTGCGGGATCGCGATGCTCAGGATGGCTTCTTCGCGCGTACCTTCTTTGCCGGCTTCACGGCGATATTGTCCCGGGCCATTGTGAGCGCGCTGCGCAGTGTCACCTGATCGGCTTTCGCGAGGCGGACATTGGTGCTGCCGCTCTTGCCCCAGCCGCCCGGCACCGGCCGGAAGATCTCAGGCTCGGCCTCGACCAAGACAGCCTGCTGCTCCGGCGTCAGCTTCACCATGCCCCAATCCTTGTCGGGATAGCCGAGCGTTGCGAAGATGCGTTTGCCGACGCGAAAATCGGCAGTGCCGTGATGCGCGCCTTCCACCACCTCGGGCAGGCTGAGCGCTGTGCGGCGGAAGCGATTTGCGGACATCGCCCTGATCCCGATCGCTACATCGTGTGTTGCGGCGCGGTCTGCAACAGTTCCTGCAATTGCCCGGCATAGAACTTCGCGTCACCGGTCGTGAGGTGGCCGCGCGTCTCGCTGCTCGCCGGGATCAGATAGATCCTGCCGTTCTTGATCCGCTTCACCGCCGTCTCGGTGACGCCGGTCTCCGGTGGATTGCGCTCATCGTCAGCCGCATTGATCGCAAGCAGGGTGGCTTCGATCTTCTCCATTCCCGCCGACGGATCGTAATCGTGCGAGGCCTCCCACTGATAGATGTAGTCGTTGGCATCCGCGGTGACCGGCAACGCCAGCTGGTCGTCGACCATCTTGTCGGCCTGCGGCGCCGACGGCGCCGGCGTCTGGTAGCCGAGCGTGCCGCCGGCGCTGGCGAAGCGATAGGCGGCGATGGCGTATTTCATCATCCGCGGCTGGCTGGTGTAGTTGCCGCCATTGTAGTCCGGATCGTTGCGGATCGTGTCCAGCATCGTTCGCCGCAGGATCCAGTTGCGCGCCGCCATCGCGGTCGGCTGCGAGGCCATCGGCACCAGCACGTCCATCATCTGCGGATAGCGCACGCCCCAGATCCAGGTATGCATGCCGCCCATCGAATTGCCGATCACGAGCCGCAGATGCTTGATGCCGAGCCTTTCGGTGACGAGCCGGTACTGCGCGTCGACCATGTCGTTGTAATCGTATTTCGGAAAGCTGGTCCGCATCGCATCTGACGGCTTCGACGATTTGCCGTGCCCGATGCCGTCGGGGATGATGATGTAGTATTTCGATGCGTCGAGCGGCTGGCCGGGGCCGAACAGCTGGCCGGCAAAGCTCGGCGTCAGCATGCTGGCGGCCGAGCCGCCGGAGCCGTGCAGCACCAGCACCGGCTGTCCGGTCGGCGCGCCGACCGTGGTGTAGTGCAGCCGCAGCTCCGGCATCACCTCGCCGCTGTGAAACTTGAAGTCCTTCGCAATCCACTCGCCATCCTGCGGCGCGGGATAATCTGCAGCCATGGCCGGTACCGATATCGAGACGAGAGCGGCCAGAAGCGCCGCGCACAAATGGATCATGGTGCTTCTCCCCACGCGCGGCGCGGTTGTCCAGCTGCCTCGGTGCAAGCCTAGCATGAGGGAAAGCGTTGTCCGAGGGAACGCCGGCGCGGCTGGCAAAGATGTGTCCGGATAAGGTCTGATGAGATTGGAGTGCGTACTTATAAATTCGTCGCGTCAGCTCTTGTCCCCGAGGCTGACGTTGAAGCCGACGTCGCTGCATGTCGGCCTCGGGCCCAAAAGCAGTCATCCCAACCGGCCCGCAGCCATCGTCCTCCCGGCCGGAATGCCGTAGGCACGTCGCTCAACTCGTGGTAGCATCTGCCAACCGGGACCATATCGATCTCGGGTCTGGGAGTGACATGCCATGAGACTATCGCCTAGCCTTGCCGCATCGTCAGCTGTCGCTGTTTTGTCAACTGCACTGCTCTGTGCCTTGAGCGGCACGGCAGTATCGCAAATCACAACAGGGCAGGTTGCCCCTCTTCCCAGCATCACGGTCGATGCGCCGAAGCAGGCGGCCAAGCCTCAGAGCCTGAAGCGGCAGGCAACCACAGGTCCATACCGCCGGACATCGTCAAGCGACCATACGCGATCGCGCGCCGCGCAAGCGCCCTCGTTTGCGCCGGATTCGGTCATGGGAAGGATCGCCAAGCTCGAGAGATCCAGCAGTAGTTGCAACGGTGGTTGCGAAACAAGCTTCAGACAGGGCAACGCACCTTGGGTTGGATGCAGCCTTTCAGTCGGAGAAAATTCGACCGGAGCGTTCTCGTCGACATGCAGAGATACGCTCACCTATAAGACCTACGCAGAATGCACGGATACCAAGATCTTTATAGGCTGGATATCGAGAGAAGCCCGGTGGCATTGCAGCAGCCTGCTCGCTGCGGGGAAGTTAGCGGGGGAAAAGCAACAGGTCGCGGAATCAGCGCGCCGCTAGTCCACGCAACTCGCCTTGGCTGCGCGCCACACGACAGCATGGCTCATTCAATTTGAGCCATGCTGCAAGTCCGCTAAGGGTCAAAATCGACGGTCTAGGCCGCTGCGAGCCGCTTCCGGTTTTCCATCAACAGCCGACGCTTGGGCGAGCATCAGCCTCGGGCCAAGAGCTGACCATCAACCAGGTGGCCGGAGTTCGGCTCGCGCTAGGATCGAAGCGCTTATTTCTCAAAGCTGCGGACAGCCATATTGCCCTCATCCATTCGAACAATGTGCCCCCGCTTATGGTCCTCAGTCACATAGAGGTCCCAATGAGTTTCAAACCCCGGGTTGCCATATCCGACGGTAGCTAGAGTGAGCGTGCCTGTGCAGTCCGCATCCAACGTGTAAGTCCCCTCCAGTTTCTCGCGGCCGATCTTGCCACCGCGACTGGACGACTGTTTGCCAGATAACTTCCCGGCCCCGTCAAAGATGAAAACCCCATAGTGAACGCGCTGGATGGTCGGCTCGATGGCCTCAATAAAACCTCTACCGGCAAAGATGTAGCTGCCCTTCAGGACGTCTACCGAGCAGCGTTCCTGCGACCAAGCAGCGACAGAAGTTGAAGCTAAGAGCAAGATCGCAAGACAGGCATTCCAGATCATCTTTGACATGACGTGGCCGTGCTGAACATCGAGTAGAGCATCTTACAACCGAATACTTGGAGACTGCTGAAGCCAGCGAAAATATTGCGTTGCTGATCAGTGGTGACGATGGAGGCCAAATTGGTGGTGCAGGGCTCAATGACCCCAACGCCGCCGTTGTGTGGCCGATATTGACCGAGGTTTCTTTCCGGTCAAAAGCCGCCCCCTGGCGGCCAGACCGGCGACTTCCGCTTTATGGCCGGACGCCGACGCTTATGAGTACACCACCTGGACTGAGCTGGAGCGGCGTCGAAAGTTCACCTCTCCCTTGGGAGAGGTCGATTTGCGCAGCCAATCGGGTGAGGGGTTACGGTCTATCGAGAGAGCAAGAGCCCTCCACCCGCGCCAGGCCGATTCAACCCAGTCTCTTTGCGCTTTAGCGGCCGTCCTCGACCTCGGTCTCCGGGCGGTCATTGCCGGAGGCGGTTTCGGTCAGCCATTTGCCGTCCGAGGTCTCGTACTGGATCGCCTCGGTGCGCCCGGGAACACGCTGCTCGTTGGCGGCACGCCGGGCGGCGGCCAAGGCCGCGGCATGGGTTGGAAACGGTTCCGAGAACACCCCGTTGACGGTATAGGCCCAACCGCCGTCGTGCTGGACGACCTTGTAGATCACGTGGCTCATCCGGAACCTCGTTTCCGCCGTGGACGATGAGGCTGCCAGAATAGACCACGATGTCGTATTTTGCAGCAGCCGATCGTCTTTGAGAGAGCCGCCCCGCTGGTGCGGGCGAGGGAGACCGACATGTGCCGCAATATCAAGACGCTGTTCAACTTCGAGCCGCCCGCTACCGAGGACGAGATCCACGCTTCGGCGCTGCAATTCGTGCGCAAACTGAGTGGCTTCAACAAGCCGTCGCAGTCCAATGAAGCCGCCTTCAACCTTGCCGTGACCGAGGTCTCGGACGCCGCGCGCAGGCTGTTGATCTCGTTGCAGACCAACGCCCCGGCGCGCGATCGCGAGATCGAGGCGGAGAAGGCGAGGGAGCGCTCGCGCCTGCGGTTCGGCTGACGCCACCGCATTCCGTGACGGAGGTCACGGTACGGCGCCACGCTTCCGGTCATCAGTGTCGTTCAGCCGACCCGGAGCAACGCCATGAAGCCTGCCGCCCTGCTCACTCTCTGTTCGATTGCGTTCGCCGTGCTCTGGACTTGCGGCATGCTGTGGTCGAGCGGAACGATCGACCTCGCCAACGTCATCATCCTGTCGGCGTGCGGGGCGTTCGCCGGCGTTGCCTGGTACTACGCGATGCGCTGGGTGTTCCAGCTGATGCAGCTCGCCCGGCCGTCCGATCCTCCGAGCACGCCAGGCGCAGAGCGCTGAGCCTCGCGCGCGACACGGATTTCGCCGGCCGTGTCGCGCAATGACGGGAAGGGTTACTTCTTGTCCTTCTTGCGATGCTTCTTCTTTTTCTTGTGATCGTCGTCTTCATCGTCATCATCGGCGAAGTCGACCGCGTCCACCTCGAGCGCGATCGCTTCCGCAGCCGCGCGCTCGGCGCGCTCCGCGGCTTCTCGCTCGGCGAGCTCGGCGGCTTCACGCTCCCTGGTGCGCTTGTGGTCTTCCCAGGCGTCGAAGATCATGTGCAGCCACGGCATCACCTGCTCGATCGACGGCAACTGGCCGGGCGGGCCGGCTTCACCGCGCGGGCCGGCCGGACCTTGCGGTCCCTGCGGACCGGCTTCGCCCCGTGGACCCTGTGCGCCGGCCTTGCCTTGCGCCCCCGGCTTGCCCTGAGGGCCTGCCTTGCCTTGCGCGCCCGCCTTGCCCTGTGGCCCCGGCTTGCCGCGCGGACCTTCCGGTCCCGGGCGCCCGGGATGTCCCTGCGGACCGGGCTTTCCCGGCTCGCCCTGACGGCCCTGCGGCCCCGGCGCCCCTCGTGCCCCCTGGCGGGAAGTTGTCTCGTCAGCCACTGATATGCTCCGTCGCGATGTGAAGCCGCTTGTAACAGAGGTTGGACGACGGCTTCAATTCTGCCTGTCGGCACCGATGCGAGCGATCAACAGTCATAATTCCATGGGCATGATGACTGCGGAGGACGCATTGCGGGTTCTGGACGGCAGCTATGGCGATGGACCGCAAGCGCTCGACATCGTCGTGACGCGACATGACGTGCTTGACGAAGCGAGCTTTCGCAGCACCGGCGTGCACGAGCTCTATGAGCAGTTGTTTCCCGCGATCGAGCGCGACAGTCCTGACGACATCGTGCGCTGGCTGTTGTCGGACGATGTCGGCGAGCCCAGACATTTCAGTGTCGGCGGCCGCCAGATGTCCTATCGTCTCGACTCGCGCTGCTTCATCCTGCGTGCCGCCGGGCGCGCGATCGGTCTCGGCTTCTTCACCTACGATCACGCAAGCGATCTGATTTTTTGCAACCATGTCGGCATCGCGAAGGCGTGGCGCGGCGGCGGCCTCGCGCGTGCGTTTTATCGCGAGATGGTCGCCATGCTCGATGCGCTGTTTCCGCGCAATATCGGCGTGGTGCTCGAAGTCGAGCCGTATGATCGCGATCGTCTGGACGCGATCATCGCCGATCTCGAGCTGACGGGCAGGCCGCTCGCAGCCGACGAACAGGCCGCGATCCGCAGATTGCTGCGCGCGCGTTGGTACGACAAGCTCGGCTATGCGATGTTCTGCAACGCGCTGACGATGCAGCCACTCCTGTGCCGCTCGCCATGTCTTGATCCGTGCCTGCCGTCATCGGAATGGGCAGAAGGCGAAGAAAATTACTGGCTGATGTGGCAGGCGCGGACCGGCGCGCCCTCCGCCCAGAGGCGCGCAAGTGAGTTCTGGCAAAATGCAGTCGCCGCGATTTACATCGAGATCCTCGCAAAGTCCCTCGTCGATGACGATCCGAATGGACGGCGCGACTATTGGGACTATGCGACCGCGCTGGTGGCCCAGACGATGCAACAGACCATGATGACCGACGTGCGTCTCGTACGCTGTCTCGGTGACGAGGACAGCGCGTTGCTGTCGCGCTGGCGACGTCTTGCGATCGACCTGCCGATCTAGGACCGGCCGCCAGAGCGCGATGAAATCAAGTTGAAGCGGTTTGGCCGCGGACGCGGTTCACCTCTCCCCGGCGGGGAGAGGTCGATTTGCGTAGCAAATCGGGTGAGGGGGCGCAGTCCTAACGAGAGACCGTGACCCCTCACCCGGCGCTATGCGCCGACCTCTCCCAAAGGAGAGGTGAACCTCCGCTGCCGCTTCACACCAACCTAATCTCATCACGCTTTAGGCCGCGGCGTGCTCGCTCATCGGCACGTCGATGCCGTCGGCCGAATATTCGCGGATCTTGTTCCGCAAGGTGCGGACCGACAGTCCGAGCACGCGCGCGGCGCGGGTGCGATTGCCGTCGCAGCGCGCGAGTGTTTGCAGCACCAGTTCCCGCTCGACTTCATCGACAGTCGCGCCGATCAGCAGTGGAACGATTTCATTTGGCGTCAGCGACGGCAGCAGTGCTTCCGGCGACGGTACGGTGGACGCGTAAGACATGAACTCCTCCCGATCAACGCCCGCCTCGTCGATGAGGCGGAGACATCGAGAAACCAACTACCCCGTGTATCCACGGTGTGCCGGTTTGGTTAACAAGACCTTAACGCGCCGCTAACTCCCTGCCTTGTAAGCAAAATACCCAGAAATCGCCACGATTGCGGTTCCATCGGTCACAATGTGCGGTACCCGCCATCGACCATCACGATCGATCCCGAGACATAGGCCGACAGGTCCGAGGCGAGGAAGATCGCAGGACCGACGATGTCTTCCGGCTTGCCGGCGCGGCCGAGCGGGGTGTGGTCCATGAAGACTTTGACGAGGTCTGGATTGGTGGCGCGCACCTTCTCGTTCAGCGGCGTCTCGATGAAGCCGGGGCCGATCGCATTGACGCGCACGCCGTCCTTGCCGAGCTCGGCGGCCAGCGCCTTGGTGAAGCCGAGCACACCGTGCTTGGAGGCGGTATAGGCCGGCGAGCTCGGCGTGCGCAGATGCACGAAGGACTGGATCGAGCCGATGTTGACGATGCGTCCCTTGTTCTTGCGCAGCGGTGCGAGGAACGAATGCGTCACGTTGAAGACGCCGGTGAGATTGATCGAGATGATGTCCTCCCAATCCTTGATCACGGCCTCTTCAGCGCCGAGCATGCCGTTGCGGCGCGCGATGCCGGCATTGTTGACCAGGATCGAGACAGGTCCGACCTTGTCCGCCACCTGCTTTGCCATCGCGATGCAGGCGTCGCGATCGGTCACGTCGAGTGTGAAGCTCTCCGCCTTGCCGCCGGCGTTGCGGATCTCCTTGGCCGCTTCCGCTACCGCATCGCCGTTCATATCGAGCAGCACCACGCGCGCGCCCTCGCGGCCGTAGCCAAGGGCGATGGCGCGTCCGATGCCTGAGCCCGCACCGGTGATGACGGCGATGTGATTGTCGAGAAGGGCCATGGTGTTTCCTCGTTCTGATTTTTGAGCGTTGTCGACAACACTATTCAAAACTGCGCCAACCGAAACGCCAAGCCACGTTTGCGCGTTGCTGTTATCCGGATTCGGATGACAGTACGGACCGATCATGGACCCGCATATCAGACAATGGAAAGTTGCGATCGAGCGCTTCTGCGCGGCGCCGGATCCCGACTATCGCGAGATCGCCAAAATGATTGCCGAGATCGCCACGACCGATATCGACGAGACGCTGCGGCAAGCGGCCGCACAGGTACTGCCGATCCTGCGCCAGGCAGCGCTGAAATCGGCCGACCGCCGGACCAAATCGATGGCGCTGCGGCGTCTCGGCATCGTCAGCGATGCGCTGCACATGCTGTCCGCGCCGCAGTTCGGCCGGCGTGGCCTGACGCCGAAGGTGCTGACGCAGGAAGAGCGCTACCGGCAATTGCTGGGCCTGCCGTTCGGCCGTCGTCTCGCGGCGACCGAGGTCCATCAGGCGTTCAAGCGCGCCGCCAAGACGGTGCATCCCGACGGCGGCGGCAACGGCCCGGCGTTCCTCGAGCTCGCCGCCGCGCGCGACGCACTGATCAAGCATCACTGACGCCTGGTCGCGTTCATGCCGACAGCACGAGGGTGGACGCCGCGCTGTTGCCGCGTGTCCGCCATGCGCGTGATCGATTGGCAGTCGCTCAGTACGAGCAGGTGCCGTTGTTCAGGAGTCCGGTCTTGTAGCTGAATGCGGCGTCGAAGGTCGGCAGTTCTTCGCTGACGACGGCGTAGTTCGCCGGCCACGGCGTGGTCGGGATGCTCTGGTCCCAGATCTGGCAGAAGCCGGTGTCCTGCCAGCGGATCAGATGATAGGGCGTGGCGCTGGCCGGGCTTGCGGCGGCAAGCAGGGACACGGTGGCGGCAATGGTGGCGCAGGCGATCGCAAGACGCATCGGAAATCTCCGGTTTGAAAAATGAATGCTCAGCAGGGCAATCCTGGAGCTCAGGGGCCGATCGCCCCGGACATGCAGTGAGTGTTGCAATCCCGGGAACAGGTTCAACGCCAGTGCTGTGCCAAATTGCGCCGGATTGTGTGCTTGCTACAGTCGGTGCGTTGCGATTCGTGCCCGTGTCGCGACGTGAGCAAATCGACGCGAGTAAACTTTGGGGAGACCGCACATGAAACTTTCATCCACCCTTCGCGCCGCGCTGGTCGCGCTGATGGCCTTCACGGGCACGGCTTTCTCCACCGCCGCTCGCGCCGACAGCGGCTTCGTGACGCTCACCATCTACAAGGCCGGCTGGATCATCGGCGGCTCCGGCGGCAGCGGTGTGCTGACCTTCCGCGGCCGCTCGTATCGGCTGTCCACCGGCGGTCTCGACTACGGCCTGGTGTTCGGCGGCTCCAAGACCGTGCTGCGCGGCCGTGTCAGCAACATCAATCGTCCGTCCGACGTCGCCGGCGTCTACGGCGCAGCAGGCGCAGGACTTGCTCTCGGCCGCGGTGCCCGTGCGATCGTGCTGACCAATCAGAAGGGTGCGGTGCTCGAACTGACCGGCCACCAGGTCGGCCTGATGGCGAACGCCGATCTGAGCGGCCTTGCGATCACGATGCAGTAGCGGCGCCGGCGACAGCTGATCGTCGAGCCGGATTCAGACCATCCCCCGTCATCCTGAGGAGGCCGCAACGCGGCCGTCTCGAAGGATGAATCGGCCACCAGCGGGGCCGTCGATCCTTCGAGGCTCGCCGAAGAGGCTCGCACCTCAGGATGACGGCTCTAAGGACCAGCATGCGTCTGCGCAATTTCGGAATATTGGAAATGTACCTCTGAGTTGCCCGACGTGTCAAGTCAAGCGCCGGTGGCACCCGGCTACTTTGCATGGGGTTGTTTTCGATATTTTGGCAGCGCGCCACCCACGGCGAGTGACCGCGGCGGTACTTACCTGAACAGATGCAGCGCTGCGTATTGCAGCAGCATGATGGTCTTGGCGTCGACGATGCGGCCGTCGCCGATCATGGCGAGCCCCTCGTCGATCGAGAGCTCGAGCACCTCGATATCCTCGCCCTCGTCGGCGAGCCCGCCGCCTTCGCTGACGCGCATCGCAGCGTCGTATTCGGCGACGAAGAAATGCAGCTTCTCGGTCACCGCGCCCGGCGTCATGAAGGCTTCGAACACCTTGCGCACGTGATCGAGCCGGTAGCCGATCTCTTCCTCCGCCTCGGCACGGATGCGTGCTTCGGGCGCGGCGTCGTCAAGCATGCCGGCGGCGGCCTCGATCAGGAGATCGTCATAGCCATTGGCGAAGGCCGGGTAACGAAACTGACGCACCAGCACGACGCTGCGGGTCTTCAGATTGTAGGGCAACAGCACTGCACCGTTGCCGCGATCGTAGACCTCGCGCACCTGGGTCTGCCATTCGCCGTTGCTGCGGCGGTAGTCGAACGTCGCGCTCTTCAGCTCGTAGCGGCGCTTCGACAGCAGCTGGACGTCCTTGACGCGGACGCGGTCGGCGATGCTCATGCGTCAATCCTCAATCTGTCACGGCGTCGCTTCGCGACCGTCGAGCCATTTGGCCAGCATCACCGAGGTCGATTCTTCATAGCCGAGCGTTTGGTAGAACGCGCTGGCCTTGGCGTTTTCCCGGCGCACCAGCAACTGCAGCTTCGGCACGCCGGCCGCGCGCAGCCAGTCCTCGACCGCTTCCATCATGGTGCGGCCAAGGCCCTTGCCCTGATGGTCAGGATCGACCGCGACGTAATAGACCCAGCCGCGATGGCCGTCATGGCCGACCATCGCGGTCGCGACGATCGCGCCGGCGTCGCGGCCGACCAGCAGGGCCGAACTCGGCCCGCGGCGCGCCAGCGCGATGTCGGAGGTGGGATCGTTCCACGGTCGCGTCAGGCCGCAGGCCTGCCACAGCGCGACGACGTCAGAAATGTCGGCGTCGGTGATTGGAGCAATGGCGAGGGAAGGAGAGGGCATTGTCGCTTGCACGGTCACAGCACCTTGCCCGGGTTCATAATGCCGAGCGGATCAAGCATCGCCTTGAGCTGTCGCATCAGCTCGATCGCGACCTTGTCCTTGACGTCAGGCAGTTCGTCGCGCTTCAGCACGCCGATGCCGTGCTCGGCCGAGATCGAACCGCCCATCCGCAGCACGATCTCGAACACGACGGCATTGACGTCGTGCCAGCGCGCCAGGAAGTCGGCCGCGTTGGCGCCGACCGGCTGGCTGACATTGTAGTGGATGTTGCCGTCGCCGAGATGACCGAACGGCACCGGCCGCGCACCCGGGATCAGCTTCACGACCGCGGCATTGGCCTCCGCGATGAACGCCGGCACCGCTGCGACCGGCACAGAGATATCGTGCTTGATCGAGCCGCCCTCGGGCTTCTGCGCGGCCGACATCTCGTCGCGCAGCTTCCAGAACGCCTGGCGCTGGCTCAAATTGGCGGCGATGACGGCGTCATCGACGATGCCGTCCTCCATGCCCTGGGCTAGGATCGCCTCCAGCGTGTCGCGCGCGTCGTCGCGCGACGACGACAATTCCATCAGCACGTACCAGGGATGCTTGCTCCCAAGCGGATCGCGGATATCGATGCCGTGGCGGATCGAGAAGTCGACCGCGATGTCGGCGAGCAATTCGAAGCTGGTCAGGCTGCCGGCCGCCTCGTTGCGCGAGATCGACAGCAGCTTGAGCGCGGCCGCCGGCGACGTCAGGCCGACATAGGCGGTCTCGACCGCACGCGGCCGCGGAAACAGCTTCAAGGTCGCCGCGGTGATGATGCCGAGCGTGCCCTCGGCGCCGATGAACAGGTTGCGCAAATCGTAGCCGGTGTTGTCCTTCTTCAGCTTCGACAGCGCGTTCAGCACGCGGCCGTCGGCCAGCACGACCTCGAGCCCGAGCGCCATTTCGCGGGCCACGCCGTAGGCGAGCGCTCCGGTGCCGCCGGCGTTGGTCGAGAGGTTGCCGCCGATGGTGCAGCTGCCTTCGGCGCCGAGCGACAGCGGAAACAGCCGATCGACATCGGCTGCCTTCTGCTGCGCGATCTGCAACACCACGCCGGCCTCGCAGGTCATTGTGTTGGATTCGACGTCGATGTCGCGGATCTTGTCGAGGCGGCGCAGCGACACCACGACCTCGCCGTTGTGCGGCGTCTGCCCGCCGACCAGGCCGGTGTTGCCGCCCTGCGGCACCAGCGCGATCTTGTGTTCGCTCGCAAGCTTGCAGATCGCGGCGACTTCGGCGGTCGAGCCCGGGCGCAGCACTAGCGGCGAGCGGCCGTGAAACAGGTCGCGCTCCTCGGTGACGTAAGGCTTGATGTCGGCGGCGTCGGTGACCGCATATTTCTCGCCGACGATGGCGCGGAACTTTGCAAGCAATTCGGGCGGAAGCGGCGGCACCGCTGACTGGACGATGTTCATTTTTTCTTGGTCTTTCACGTATGTCGGGATTTACCGCCCAACCGCTGCGCGGCGCAGCCGGTCATTGATGGCCTCGCCCAGCCCGTCCTCGGGAATGGGCGTCACGGCAATAGCATCCGCGTTTCTCTTGTCGAGCGTGCGAAGGTAGCCGAACAAATTGGCGGCGGCCTCCGCGAGATCGCCGCGCTCGGACAGGTTCATCTCCACCGATGCGCATTCGCGTCGCGCGACCTTGGCCGACCCGAACGACAGCAAGGCCTCGCCGACATGGACGTCGCTGGCATTGAGCCGGACCGGGGTCCGTGGCGCGTAATGCGAGGCGAGCATGCCGGGGGCAACCGGCTGGGCGTCGTTCTCGGCGTCCTGCGGCGGCGACTGCAGGGGATGGCCGAGCACGCGCTCGATCTCGGCGCGCGTCAGCCCGCCCGGCCGCAGCAGCACCGGATCGGAGAAGCAGCCGACGATGGTGGATTCGACGCCGACCTCGACCGGGCCGCCATCGACGATCAGGTCGATCCGGCCGTCGAGATCGCCGTTCACATGCTCGGCGGTGGTTGGCGAGACATGGCCGGAAAGATTGGCCGATGGTGCTACCACGGCACCGCCGAACGCCCTGATGATGTCGCGCGCCACCTTGTGGGCCGGGATGCGGATGGCGACCGTATCGAGCCCGGCGGTCGCGAGTTCCGCGACCGGGCAGGACAGCGCCTTCGGCAGCACCAGGGTCAGCGGGCCGGGCCAGAACGCTTCCGCCAGTCGCAGGGCCTGCCCGTTGAACAGGGCGATCCGGCGGGCGGCGCCGAGATCGGCGACATGGGCAATCAGCGGATTGAAGGCCGGCCGGCCCTTGGCCTCGTAGAGCCGGGCGATCGCGGAGGCGTTGCCGGCGTCGGCGCCGAGGCCATAAACCGTCTCGGTCGGAAACGCCACCAGGCCGCCCTCGGCCAGGACTCCGGCGGCGGTGGCCGTGGCGGCGGCGCCGGCGGGCAGAACGTGCGTTTTCAGGCCTGTATCCACTGTGACTAGATTCCTCAATTGGGTGCCTTGTCGTCCCTTGCGGTCCCCGAAACCCAACGCTATAAGCCGGCCTCTTAGTCGGAGTGTGGCTCAGCCCGGTAGAGCACTGCGTTCGGGACGCAGGGGTCGCAGGTTCGAATCCTGCCACTCCGACCAGATTTCCTTAGGTTTTTTCTTCTCATCGGTGGCTGTTCCCGAGTCAACCACCGATTTGACCACCGAAACATACCGCGCTTTCTGGCCAATGGCTGCCGCCGCCCCGTGCAAATGATCGGGATGGTGATGGCCATAGGTTTCCTGCAGGACCTCCGCCGACATGCCGAGGAACCCGGCCGCCTCCCAAATCGGCACGCCGCGCTGCATCAACCAGGTCGCTGCCGTGTGGCGCAACGTGTGCGGAGTGACTTTCCCGGGTAGCCTGGCCAGATTCACGGCAGATTTGAAGCCTTTCTTTACGGAAGCGACCGGCTTGCCATTGAACTCGACGAAGCAGGTGTTGATCAGCTTCCGGTCGTGCCAACGACGCAAATGAGCCAATAGCCGGGGTGGGAGCGGGGCTGGCGTCTGACGCTTCTTGGTGGCTCGCTTCCCGATCGGCCTTCGGTAGAAGATACCACGCTCGAGATCGACGTACGAGTGCCCAAGCTCGGAGTAAGGCGATGCCGCCGCGATCGCGCCGGCCCTGGTGCCGGTGTAGAGGCCGATCAGGATAAATCTGGCCACGTGTCGAAGTGGTCGACGGTCTGTCCGTACCGGGTCGCCCTTTGAGCTGCCGGCATGGACCGTCTGCTTTTCGCGATAGCGCCAACATTGCCAAATCAGGGCCGCCGCCTCGCTGCGCGTCAGCCAACGATCGCGCGCCTCACCTTTTGCCGGGAGGGATACGCGAACCGTGCCCCGGTGAAATCCCTCCTTTGCATGATGGTTGATCGCAGCGCGGAAAGTCTCGAGGTCACGACGCGCGCCACCCCGGCTGCCGCGATGTTTGACGTAACCGGCACCGGTTTGCGCGTTGACTGCCGCCAGCTTCTTGCCGCACCAGAAATCGTTGAGCCGGTCGATCCTCGCTTCGATTTCAAACTGATCACCGGGCTCGCCGATATCGGTCAGATAGATCGACAGCACGTCGGCGCAATCGATGTCGTCAATATCTCGTCGACTGCGCTCCGGTTGATATTTTTGCGCGATGTAGTTTGCTAACGCTTGCTCTGCTTTCTGCGGAGGCTTTGTTTCAGACGCGCTCGCAATGCATCCTGTGGCGATATGCCGGTCGCCGTCTTTGATAATCCAAACAGACTGGGCGACGAGGTCGCCTCCGCGATACCGTGCTTTGCGTCTGTAGAGCCGGGCTCCTTTGCTTGGACGCGGCATAATTCCCTCATTCTCTCTATATGAAAGAGTGTCGTGTAATCCTTGCCTGCAATGCGCTCAATGACGAGCCTTCCGCGAGCACTCTCTCTTCGCAACCCGGAGGCAGTCATCGAACCATCGGGAAATGCCACGGCCGCTGCTACAGAAAGCCGAAGCGGATCATGCAGACCAACAGCTTCGCGGTGCTTTGTGTCGATCATGTCAGCGGCATCGCAAAATTGCGAACGCACTAGCGGTGATCGGGCCTTAGGCGAGTGACATCCTTGTTTCTCTGATTGTTTAGAGCGTGTGTTTGTCTCTGGGGTGACGGGAGCCGGACATGTATTCCTGCATTGATCAAAGATGCTGTGCTGATCAGCGCTGCCGCTTCTGATCAGCCGCTCCGTGGTGCTGGACGTCTCGGGATTGTCAGAGCCCATCGGCACATACAATCAACCCGTGGACGGCAACTCAATTGCGACGAGCCGCAGTTTGGGCCGACATGAGCGGGCAGGGAGAATGCCTGGGACGGAAGCGCCAGCGTTATCCTGGGTGCGGATATCGATCACTTTTGCGAAAGGCCTCATTTTCACGTTGTTCGTTTCGGCTAAATTCTCGACTGCCAATCTTTGCTACCGTCAACGGTGCGGGCGAAACAGGCTCGACGAAGTTGACCCGTTGACCTGGCTACGCGCAGCGATTCACACGCCGGCCGATAGGTCTATCCGGTTCAACAATATGCGGCGCTTGCTCGACGTGGCTTGCTAGATTCTATCGGGTCGGATGTTTTGCCGCTACTGGTAGATTTGACAGGTGGAGCTCGGCCTGACGAACCCATGGGTGCGCTTCGGTTCGGGATCCCGGTGCGCTCGATGTCTGTCTTGCCGCTGCTTCAGAGACGATTTCCCTGCTCATGGCTGTACGACCTATGGCAACCGTCCCGCCGCCCGAAACCCTCGCATGCTTCTTTTTTCCCCGCAGGCAAGCCGGCTCCTCGCGGCCGCTTCGCTGCAAAAAAGGCGCGAGCTCGGGTGCGCCGCTGACGCTTCGCCCCAGGGGTTCGGCGGCGTTCCGGCCGCCATGACGGTCTCGCCATCGCAGGGGATCGGCCCTGCGGCAGCGAAGGAGACAGACCATGACTGCGATCGGATTCGTCACCCGTAACGACAACGGCGGCTTCAGGGGCGAGCTCAAGACCTTGTCCATCCGAGCCCACATCGACATCGTTCCCAATAGCGCCAAGTCGACCGAGGCTCAGCCGGACTTCCGCATCCTCGCCCAGGGCGTCGAGATCGGAGCCGGCTGGATCCGGCGCGGCGAGAGCAGCGGCAAGGACTACGTCAGCCTGTCACTTGCGGCACCTGAACTCGGGTCTCGCAAGCTCTACGCCAACCTTGGCCGGGCCGTCGGCCTGGGCGATGACAACGGCTTCTTCCTGATCTGGAATCCCGGTGACTAGCCCAGGATCTTGGGCTCCCGCGCCTGGCGCGGGAGCCTTCTCCAGCGGCCAGCTTTTGACCGTCGCGTTCCGCGCGCGCGATCGAACGCCGAACGGCACTCGATCTTTGTGCGTTGAGCAAAAAAAGCACGAACAACGAGCGCAAGGTCGAGACTGTTCTCCTGGGCGCCCTTGCCTAAGGGAGGCTTGAGGGGTACTGCCCGTCACCCGGCAAAATCCGCGAAGTCTCGAGATTCATGCCGCCATCGATCCGCGCCTGGGGCGAGGCGTCGTACTGCGGTTTGGCGGGCCTGTCGAGGCGCCTGGAAGAGCTGCACGGCTTGACCTGAACTGGTCGGTTCGTGTCGATAGGGAGCACCGTTTTGTGAGATATCCGCTTCAGGGCCAGGTTTGAGCGAATGCTCGAAACGCCGGTTATGCGGGAGAGCCTGTTTACGATGAGATCCTCAAGAGCCTCGATATCAGACACCATCACCCGGAGAAGATAATCGTTGTCGCCGGTCATCAGATAGCATTCCATCACCTCGCCAAGGCGATCGATTGAACGCGTAAAGCTCTCGAGTGATGGCTGGGCCTGCCTTTCAAGCTTTACTTGTATGAATGCCGTAACGCCGATGCCGAGAACTGCGGGATCCAGCACCGCAATTCGCCGGTCAATGACCCCGAGTTTTTCGAGCGTTCGAACTCGAGCGAGACACGGAGACGGTGAGAGATTGACGCGGGAAGCGAGTTCAACGTTGGTCAAACTTGCGTTCTGCTGCAGTTCATTCAAGATCTTTATGTCGATCCTGTCCAAAGCCGTCGTCGTCATTTCATTCTCCCATGGGCAAGCATTCGTCGTCCCATCGAGGCCCGGCCCCTCGCGTTATTCCGCGTGGTGACATCTCGATGAAACAAATGCTATCTCTCGCCCGGGCATGTAGAATTTCGATAAAATGACGACTTGTATCGAAAAACGGTCAATCTGATCTTGCCGCTCGAACATGTGGTCTGCGCGCCGTCGACTGCTGCCGTCGTGATGAGCAACGCGATTGCAATCTGTGCACTGATGGTCGCGGGAACTGAACCAGGTCCAGCCCAAGCCCGCGATTTTTGGAGGTCCCAGCTTTGTCATCGACTGGCCTAGCCGGGTAATTGGTAGGGCAGTATGTCCCTGCGATCGCGGTCTATTCTCAATCTGCTCTTGAGCGGCGGGATCGCGCGTTGAGAACAGTTGGTCCGCTCGCAGATTCGACAAGAAATTCCGATCGGATCGAAAGTGCCCTTGCTTGTGAGGTCGAGCCCGTCTGCATATACGAAATCTTTTGCATAGGAGACTTCGCATCCCAGAGCGATGGCATAGCGCGGACGAGGAGAGCCGAAGCCGCCCCGGCCTTTCGAAAGTTCAGTTGCGATGCAAAGAAATCGGATGCCGTCCGGTGTCTCGGCGAGTTGCCGAATGATTTGGCTTGGGGCCTCGAATGCCTGGTGCGCATTCCAGAGCGGGCAGGCGGCTCCGTATCGTGCAAATTGCAGTTTTGCCGCGCTGTGGCGTTTGGTGATGTTTCCGGCGCGGTCCAATCGGGCGAAGAAGACGGGCACACCCTTCGAGCCTTGCCGTTGAAGCGTAGACAAGCGATGAGCAACCTGCTCCAGGCTTGCGCCGAACCTCGTCGCGAGCAATTCAAGATCGTGCCGCAGCTCTCGAGCGGATTGCAGGAATCGTTGGTACGGTAGAACGAGAGCGCCCGCAAAATAATTTCGCAATCCGGCCGCGCACACGTTTCGTGCATCGACTGATCGAAATGTCGCTTTATCTGCAATCTGACCGATCCGGTCTTCTTCTTCAAGAGTCGCGATTTGCAGAGCGATCTGGAAGGTTCGGGTTGGTGTAGGCAGATATTGGCTTAGGAACAGCGTGCGCGATGCGCGATCGAATTGCCGCAATGAAGTCTCGTTCGGACCGCTCTGGCGAATCTGCACGCCATGTTTCGATTCCAGGTAGCTGATCAACGCCGTCGTCGCGTTGCTGTCGGGAATATTCAGCCGGTCGGCAA
Organism: Bradyrhizobium uaiense; assembly: GCF_010811875.1. Lineage (GTDB taxonomy): Bacteria > Pseudomonadota > Alphaproteobacteria > Rhizobiales > Xanthobacteraceae > Bradyrhizobium > Bradyrhizobium uaiense. Next base: position 865 of record NZ_VKHP01000067.1, on the reverse strand, counting down.
GAGCCTCGGCCGCGGTATCCAACTCATGGACGTAATTGTCGACCAGGTGAAAGAAATCGCGAACTTCCTCATAAGCCGTCGGTTCTCCCGCCAGATTGGCGATCTGGCCATCCAGGCTGGCGAGTTGCTCGCTGTTGCGCCGATATGCCTGATGCGCGCTCAGGAGCGCTTGAGCAAAACCGGGAGCGTTCTGAACCACCAGTTTCAACTCTTGTATGCTGGGCGAATAGGAGGCGAAGATCGGATCAGCCAACGACTCGGCCAGCATCGAAATGATCTTGTCACTGTCGTTGAGCGACAAAGAGCTCAGGTCGACCTGAAATTTTTCGGCGAGCAGCACCAGCACGGAAGCCGAGACCGGCCGCTGATTGTTCTCGATCTGGTTCAGGTAACTGAGCGAGATTCCCAGCCGCTCCGCGAACGCCGCCTGGGTGAGCATTTGGCTCTCCCTTACCTCGCGGAACCTGCGACCGATATAAAGCTTTCCTGCCATTTGCAACTTCGCAATATGCTGTTTGCAATTCTGTAACATGTGCAAATTTGCGTCTTCAACCCTTCTCAGGTTTCGGATCGCTTGTATATGGCGGGGTAAGACCTGCTCGCGGACCCACCGGGGGGTGTTGTGTGATCTCCACAATTGAAGCTCTTGAAGAACGTCGCGCCGGCGCAAGACGCGGCGGCGGCGAAAAGCGCATCGAGGCGCAGCACGCCCGCGGCAAGCTGACCGCCCGCGAGCGAATCGAGCTCCTGCTGGACAAGGGCTCGTTCGAGGAATTCGACATGTTCGTCGAGCACCGCTCGATCGAGTTCGGCATGGAGAAGAGCAAGATCCCCGGCGACGGCGTCGTCACCGGCTGGGGCACGG
>NZ_VKHP01000672.1 GCF_010811875.1 Bradyrhizobium uaiense | reverse complement strand
TTGTTCGATTCCACCATCGTTCGGGCGCATCAGCACGCCGCCGGCGCCAAAAAAGGGGGTCTGAAGATCAGGCGATCGGCCGCTCGCGCGGGGGCCTGAGCACCAAGATACAGCTGGCCGTTCGAGGCTTGGGATGTCCGGTGCGGTTCACGCTGACCGCGGGTCAGAAGGGCGATGCCCCGCAAGCCGCCGCATTGATCGAAGGCTTGTCCGCCGAGGTCGTCATGGCCGACGCCGCCTATGACGCCGATCACCGTGGCGGTTC
>NZ_VKHP01000671.1 GCF_010811875.1 Bradyrhizobium uaiense | reverse complement strand
CGCAGCATGGAACACGGGACTGTGCGCGGAGCGGACACGTCCACGAGCCGGGGGAGCGAAGCCGGCGCCCCCGCCGTGGCATTCGGCACGCTCGATACATTCAGCGTCGGCGTCGCCACCGAGACAGAGAACTGCTGCCAGCCCCCCGCCGTGCCGTTCTGAATGAGCCGCGCCCATAGCGTATCGGTGCCGGCTGACGTCCCGGCATCGAACACCACATTGGCACCCGACGGCACATTGATCGCCTGGCCTGCGGACTGTGCCAC
>NZ_VKHP01000670.1 GCF_010811875.1 Bradyrhizobium uaiense | reverse complement strand
TGGCCGCCCTTCGGAGACGTCACGGGGGTGGCGATACTGACCTTGCAGCCGAACTCGTAGGGCGCGCGGGCCTTACCCTTGCCGATGCACTCGACCTCCGGGGCGTGCAACGCATAAACCCTTGGACCGCGTTGGTGCCGATCCTGGCTGCGCACCTGCTGCGCTAAACCGAGCAACGGGCCGAAGCGAGCTTCCAGCGCTGTATCGCCATCAATCTTGCGGCGGATGTCGCGGATGATCCGGCCGATCCCTGTCCGCAGGAACTT
>NZ_VKHP01000669.1 GCF_010811875.1 Bradyrhizobium uaiense | reverse complement strand
CATCTCTGCGAGTGGCGACCAGGGAGGGGTCTTCATCTTCACGCCCTGATGACAAGGATTGCCTCCGCCTCCCTCCCGCATCGCCGCCTCGCACCCGCGGGGCGGAAAAAAAAGAATCACCGGCCCTCCGCCTCACCCAACCAGGCCCGCCGTACGTCACGCCATCGTCGGTCTCATCCTTCGGCCGCCGTCTCAGCGGTGCCCACACTGCCGAAAACAAATCCTTGAAAAACACCGGTACAAATAGATTCTGCCAAAGTAGTGCTA
>NZ_VKHP01000668.1 GCF_010811875.1 Bradyrhizobium uaiense | reverse complement strand
TGCACAACACGCAGTGGATCACCGGCCATTTCCACCTGATCTTCGGCGGCGCCATCGTCATCATGTATTTCGCCATCGCCTACGATCTGTGGCCGCATCTGACCGGCCGTGCGCTGGACAGTTTTGGGATGATGCGCGCGCAGCTCTGGCTGTGGTTCATCGGCATGATCGTGACCACCTTCCCGTGGCACTATGTCGGCATCCTTGGCATGCCGCGCCGTATGGCGTTCTATGACTATGCCAACCCCGCGATCGCGCCGCAGGCCT
>NZ_VKHP01000667.1 GCF_010811875.1 Bradyrhizobium uaiense | reverse complement strand
GCTTGGCCCCAGACAGGCAAATGCGCTGGTGCAAAGGGTGCAACAGGCAGCCAGAGAAACCGCCCATGTGCGCATATAGGCAAGCCAGTTATTGATCATTACAAGAGAATGACAACTCGCTGCGATGGCCGCTCTGGGTCACCAACGGCGCGTGGCGGTGCAATATGTCGCGAAGGGCCAAACTCAGACAAAAGGTTCGGAGACAGGCGGTCTGCTCACTGGCCCGGTTGGGCAGGTGGGCTGGGCCAATCCGATCGCAGATTGTTC
>NZ_VKHP01000666.1 GCF_010811875.1 Bradyrhizobium uaiense | reverse complement strand
TGATCGCGCGCTGCTCGATGGACCGCATCGCCCCCTTCGGCTTGCTGATTCCTGTGTTCGCCTTGATCTCGAGCGTGTTGTTTCTTGGTGACCGCGTGACGCCGAAGCTGGTCGTCGGTGGGCTGCTCGCGATCTCCGGCGTCGCGATCACGCAGGTGAGGCCGAGTCGAGCGTGAGGAGGGTTGGCCACCCGCGCACCTCGTCGAAGATTGCGTGGATCGCCTCAATCGAGCGGGTGCGGAAAGTGACGTCGAGTCACTGTTGACTCG
>NZ_VKHP01000665.1 GCF_010811875.1 Bradyrhizobium uaiense | reverse complement strand
TTTCATCAAGAACGCGGAGATCGAGCGTTTCCAGGCCGAGGTGTCGGACTGGGAGCAGCGCGAATATTTCGAGATGTTTTGACCCCCTAATCCGTCATCCTGAGGAGCGCGCAGCGCGTCTCGAAGGATGCACGGCCCGGCTGGTGGCCGTGCATCCTTCGAGGCTCGCAAGCGCTCGCACCTCAGGATGACGGATGACGGGATCAAAACATCTCGAACTCGGTGCTCCCAGCAACTGATCACCGCCAGACTGCCGCGCACAAAGCGAT
>NZ_VKHP01000664.1 GCF_010811875.1 Bradyrhizobium uaiense | reverse complement strand
ACTCTTCCTGCCAGTTACAAAAACCCTGATGTCGCGCTCCAGAAGATTGTTGTCGATCGGCATGCTGCCGTCCCCGGTGTAGCGCGTCAGATATTCCCATTGGTTTCGGGTGTAGGATACGGCGTCGTCGAGCTTGCTGTCAGGCAGGACCTTCGGGGCCATGTCATCGAGCCATACCTTGAGAGCATTGAGGATGGGGACACTATGTTGCTGGCGGAAGCGGCGAATGCAGTCGGCCTGTGGTTCACCCTTCTCCGGTATTCCGACCCGCGCC
>NZ_VKHP01000663.1 GCF_010811875.1 Bradyrhizobium uaiense | reverse complement strand
CGATGACCGACTTCATCTTCATGGTGAAGAACACCAGCTATATGTTCGTCACCGGTCCCGACGTGGTGAAGACCGTCACCAACGAGGTGGTGACCGCCGAGGAGCTCGGCGGCGCCTCGGTGCACGCCACGCGATCCTCGATCGCCGACGGCGCATTCGAGAATGACGTCGACGCGCTGCTGCAGATGCGCCGGCTGATCGACTTCCTGCCGTCGAACAACACCGACGGCGTGCCGGAATGGCCGAGCTTCGACGATATCGGCCGGGTCGACATGTC
>NZ_VKHP01000066.1 GCF_010811875.1 Bradyrhizobium uaiense | reverse complement strand
TCGACATCAATTCGCTCAAGCGCGGCGTTGCGACGGCGCGGGCGCGCGGGCTGAAGCCGGTGGCCGTGATCCCGGTCGATCTGTTCGGCCAGAGCGCCGATCACGATGCGATCGCCGCAGTCGCCGAGGCCGAGGGCCTGTTCGTGCTCGATGATGCCGCGCAGGGCTTCGGCGCAACCTACAAGAACCGCAAGCTCGGCACCTTCGGGCTCGCGACCGGGACCAGCTTCTTCCCGGCAAAGCCGCTCGGCTGCTTCGGCGACGGCGGCGCGATCTTCACCGATGACGAGGAGCTCGCACGCACGCTGCGCAGCATCCGCGTGCACGGCCAGGGCTCGGACAAGTACGACAACGTGCGGCTCGGCCTCACGGCGCGGCTCGACACCATGCAGGCGGCGATCCTGCTCGAGAAGCTGAAGATCTTCGACGACGAGATTGCCGCACGCAACAAGGTGGCGGAACGCTATTCGCGCGCGCTCGGCAACCTCGTCGCGGTGCCGCGCCTTGCTCCGGGCTGCACTTCGGTATGGGCGCAGTACACCATCCGTCTGTCCGAGGGCATCGATCGTGACGCCTTCGCGGCGGCGCTGAAGGCGCAGGGCGTGCCGACCATGATCTACTATCCGAAGTCGGTCCATCAGCAGACTGCCTACAGCCACTATCCGGTTGCCGACGGCGGCCTGCCGGTCAGCGAGCGGCTGTCGAAGGACGTCATCGCCCTGCCGATGCACCCCTATCTCGACGAGGCGGCGCAGGACCGCGTCATCGCGGCTGTGCGCAGCGCGCTTACAGCCTGAGACGTCATTTTGACCTAGGGTGATGATGCGCTAGAAGCAGCCATGCTTGGGCGCATCTTCACTGTCGGCGGCTATACCCTGCTATCGCGGGTCACCGGGTTCGCGCGCGACATCATGCTCGCGGCGATCCTCGGTGCCGGGCCGGTCGCCGACGCCTTCTTCGTGGCGCTGCGGCTGCCCAATCATTTCCGCGCGATCTTTGCCGAAGGCGCCTTCAACGCCGCCTTCGTGCCGGCCTATGCCCATGTCCATGGCGAGCGCGGTGAAGCGTCGGCGCGGCTGTTCGCCGACCGCATCTTCACGCTGCTGTTCGCCTCGCAGGTGATCCTGCTTGTGGTGGCGATGGCGTTCATGCCGCAGGCGATGAGCCTCCTTGCGCCGGGCTTCACCGAAGACGCCGCGCAGCGCAAGCTCGCGATCGAGCTGACGCGGATCACCTTTCCTTATCTGCTGCTGATCACGCTGGTGACGCTCTACGGCGGCATGCTCAACGTGATGCATCGCTTCGCCAGCGCCGCCGCAGCGCCGATCTTCCTCAACCTCGCCATGATGATGACGCTGGCGCTGGCAGCGTTCTTCCCGAGTGCCGGCCATGCTGCGGCCTGGGGCGTGCTGATCTCGGGCTTCCTGCAATTTGTCCTGCTCGCCGGCGACCTCGCGCGTCACGGCGGCCTGCCGCGATTCGCGCCCTTGAGGCTCGACGAGGACGTCCGTGCCTTCTTCCGCGCGCTGGGGCCGGCGACGCTCGGCTCGATGGGCACGCAGGTGGCGCTGTTTGCCGACACCATCATCGCGACCTTCCTGCCGGCCGGCGCGCTGTCGGCGCTGTATTATGCGGACCGCCTCAATCAATTGCCGATCGGCGTAATCGGGATCGCGATCGGCACCGTGCTGCTGCCGGAGATGTCGCGGCGCCTGACCGCTGACGATCACGCCGGCGCCATGGCCGCGCAGCGCCGCGCCTTCGATTTCACGCTGCTGTTCTCGGTCCCGTTCGTGGCGGCGTTCCTGACGGTTGCCGATCCGATCATGCGCGCGATGTTTGCCCGCGGCGCGTTCTCGAAGGCCGATGCCGCAAGTGCAGGCGCCACGCTCGCGGCCTATGCTGTCGGGCTCATTCCCTTCGTGATGATCCGCAGCGCGGTTGCGACCTTCTACGCCCGCAAGGACACCGCAACGCCGGTCAAGGCGGCGTTGACCGGGGTCGCGGTCAATGTCGCGCTGAAGATCGCGCTGGTCGGCACGCTGGCGCAGGTCGGGCTCGCGCTCGCGACCGCGGTCGGCGCCTGGGTCAATCTGTTGCTGGTGCTGATGTTCGCCATCCGCCGCGGCTATCTCGAACTCGATCGCGCGCTGATCCGCTCGTTCGGCACCTTCGCACTGTGCGGCTTGCTGCTCGCGATCGCATTGTGGCTGACCTCGCATTTCGCGGTGGTGTGGTTCGCCCCGATGCAGATCTTCCGCGACGAAATGATCCTGCTGCTGCTGATGGTGGTCGGCGTCTTCGTCTACGCCTTCCTGATCCTCACGCTGTTCGGACGCGGCTGGCTGTTCGCGCTCCGGCGCGTATAGTTTTACCTGTCAAATCAAATGCATAGGGGCCGACCGTGTGATAGCGCCACGTGCGGCGGAAAGCGGTTTGCGCTTCGCGGACAACCACGCCAATATGCGTACAAACAACCAAGGCAATTGGAGAGACGATGGCAGCTCCCATCAAGTTCGGCGTCGGACAAAGTGTGCGGCGCAAGGAGGATGACGCTCTGATTCGCGGCAAGGGCCGCTATACCGATGACGTCGCACCGTCTCCCGCATTGCACGCGCTGATGCTGCGCTCGCCGCATGCGCACGCGACCTACACCATCGACGCCGGCAAGGCCCGCGGCATGCCCGGCGTGGCGCTGATCCTGACTGCGGCCGATGTCGCCGAACTTGGCGGCCTGCCGTGCCTGTTCAATCTCGAAACCGATCCGTTCACCGCGCCGCCTTATCCGATCCTCGCCAAGGATGAAGTGCGTCATGTCGGCGACGCCGTCGCCTTCGTGGTCGCCGATACCGTCGATCACGCCCGTGATGCGATCGAGGCGATCGATGTCAAATGGACGCCGCTGCCGGCGGTGGCAGGTCTCGCCAATGCGGTGAAGAAGGACGCGCCGCAGGTCTGGCCGGACAAGCCCGGCAATCTGCTGTTCGACGTTTCGATCGGCGACAAGGGCGCCGCCGAGGCCGCGTTCGCCAAGGCCCATGCGGTGGCCGAAATCACCATCGTCAATCCGCGCGTCATCACCAATTTCATGGAGACACGCGCCGCGGTCGCCGAATACGACGCCAAGAAGGATCATCTGACGCTGACGATCGGCAGCCAGGGCAGCCACCGCCTGCGCGAGATCCTCTGCGACATGATCCTGAAGATGCCGAAGGAGAACATGCGGGTGATCTGCCCGGATGTCGGCGGCGGCTTCGGCACCAAGCTGTTTCCCTATCGCGAATATGCGCTGATCTCGGTCGCGGCGCGCAAGCTCAAGAAGTCCGTCAAGTGGACGGCCGAGCGCTCCGACCATTTCATGGGCGATGCGCAGGGCCGCGACAATCTCACCACCGCGAAGATGGCGCTCGCCGAGGACGGCAAATTCCTCGGCATGGATGTCGATCTGATGGGCGACATGGGCGCCTATCTCTCCACCTTCGCGCCCTATATCCCGCATGGCGGCGCCGGCATGCTGCCGGGCCTCTACGACATCCAGGCTTTCCATTGCCGCGTGCGTACCGTGTTCACCAACACGGTGCCGGTCGATGCCTATCGCGGGGCCGGCCGTCCGGAGGCCGCCTACGTCATCGAGCGGCTTGTGGATGCTGCCGCGCGAAAACTCGGCATGACGCCCGACGCCATCCGGCGGAAGAACTTCATCCCGCCGAAGTCGCTGCCCTACACGACCGCGACCGGCAAGGGCTACGACTCCGGTGACTTCGGCGCGCATATGAAGCGCGCGATGGAGATCGCCAACTGTAAGGAGTTTCCGAAGCGCGCCAAGGCCGCCAAGAAGGACGGCCTGGTACGGGGCATCGGCATGGCGAGTTATGTCGAGGTCTGCGGCACCATGGGCGAGGAGACCGCCAATGTGGCGCTCGATCCCAATGGCGACATCTCGATCCTGATCGGCACCCAGTCGAGCGGGCAGGGCCACCAGACCGCCTATGCGCAGATCGTCGCCGAGCAGTTCGGCGTGCCGCCGGAGCGCGTTCATGTGCTGCAGGGTGACACCGACAAGATCGTGACCGGCCTCGGCACCGGCGGCTCGGCATCGATCCCGTCCGGCGGCGTCAGCGTGCAGCGGGCGACGCATGAACTCGGCAACAAGCTGAAGGAGCTCGCCGCGCAGGCGCTGGAAGCCGGCGCCGGCGACCTCGAGATCGCTGACGGCCGCATCCGCATCGCCGGCACCGACCGCTCGGTCAGCTTTGCCGATCTCGCCAAGCGTCCCGGCGGCGATACCTCGAAGATGAATGCGAGCGCGACCTTCGCGAGCGCCGACGGCACCTATCCGAACGGAACGCATCTCGCCGAAGTCGAGATCGATCCCGCCACCGGCATCATCAAGATCGTCAACTACGTCATCGTCGACGATTTCGGTGTCACGCTCAATCCGCTGATGCTCGCGGGCCAGGTTCATGGCGGCGCGATGCAGGGCATCGGGCAGGCGCTGATGGAGCAGGCGGTGTACAGCCCGACCGACGGTCAGCTCGTCACCGGCACCTTCATGGACTATGCGATGCCGCGTGCCGCCGACGGTCCGTCCTTCGTGTTCGAGACCCACAACGTGCCGTGCGCGACCAATCCGCTCGGCGTCAAGGGCGCAGGCGAGGCCGGCGCGATCGGCTCGTGCCCGGCGATCGTCAACGCGATCGTCGAGGGGCTGCATCGCGAGTTCGGGATCGACCACATCGATATGCCGGCGACGCCGGAGCGGGTCTGGGTCGCGGTCCGTGAGGCGCAGCGCCGCCATAATCTCTGATAAATTGTCGCAGGCGGAATGAAGATTCCGTCTGCGGTGTTTGCAAACCAGACCGGCCGCGCACCTGCGGACCGGGACAGAGCGGAATTGAGGGGTTTTGTCGATGAAGCGGATTGTCGTCGTTGCTGCGATGCTTGCCTTGAGTGCCGGTGCGGTCGTAGCCGACCAGAATCAGGTCAAGCTGACCCAGGCCCAGATGAAGGAAACCGGCAAGAACGCCGGCGCGCTCGGCGCCATGATCAAGGGCGAGAAGCCCTATGACCAGGCAACCGTCGACGCCGCGCTGGCGAAGTTCGAAGACACCGCCAAGAAGCTGCCGACGCTGTTCCCGGAAAGCTCCAAGGGACTGAAGACGGATGGCGACTACTCGGCCGGACCGAAGATATGGGAAGACAAGGCCGGCTTCGAACAGCACATCGCGAGCTATGCCAAGTCCGTCACTGATGCCAAGGGCAAGATCAAGGATGTCGACACGCTGAAGGCGGAGCTGACTGTCATCGGCAAGCAGTGCGGCGGCTGCCACGAGACCTATCGCCTCAAGAAGGGCTGATCGGGCGAACGAGAAGGGCGGACGCTTTGAGGCGTCCGCCCTTTTTTGTGTCGGCCGTTTCTTGTTGGAGTGAACGTGCGAGGAATTCCTGCGTCAGGAATTACTTCGTGACCTGGCCGCGGATCTCGCCACCCGGGTTGGCCGCGGTGTGGACGTTGACGTAGTACTTGCCGGCGAGGAGGTCGGCGGCCTGCGCGTCGGTCAGCGTTGCGCTGCCTTCGGCCGGGCTCGACGTCGCGTTCGGGATCGCGACTGCGACACCGGAATTCTTGCCTGCCTCGGCCGGGCCGTGGAAATGCGCGGCAGTGGCGGGGCCCGAGAGGCCGGAATAGGTCAGTTTCCAGGTCAGCTTCTTGCTGGCGGCATCGTAGTCGATGTCGGCAGTGCCGGTGCCGGCGCTGGTGTTTGCGGGTACTTCGGACTTCCCGTCCAGCTTGGCGTGCAGCTTCTCGGCGAAGGCCGGACCGGCGAGGGCGATGGCGGCGCCGAGTGTCAGCGTGGCTAGCAAGGTCTTGTTTGGCATGGTTCTCCTCCCCTTTTGACGTCACAGGACGGTTGCAGTCTTCAACAGCCGCATCGGCGATTTATTCCCAAAATGATCGTGAGGTGCGGCAAATTTGATGAGAGCTTGTACGAGTACTTGTCATCATACTGGTTGATACGCTGAAGCGACCAATGACGGATCGGTGAATGTTGCGACGAATTCTTTTCCTGGCCGGCCTCGCCAGCCTGACCGCCTTCGGCGTGTTCTGGTGGCTGACGATCCCCGCGACCGTTGCTGCGAGCGCGTTGCCGGCCTATCAGCCCAATCTGGCCAACGGGCTCACAACGTTCAATGCCGGGGGATGTTCCTCCTGTCATGCCGTGCCGAAGCAGGATGACCGCACCAGGCTCGGCGGCGGGCTCGCGATACCTTCGCCGTTCGGCACCTTCTACGCGCCGAACATCTCGCCCGACCCCAACGACGGCATCGGCCGCTGGAGCGAGGCTGATTTCGTCACCGCGGTCATGAAGGGCACCTCGCCGTCGGGGACGCACTATTTTCCGGCGTTTCCCTATACGTCCTATCAGCACGCCAGGGTCAACGATGTGCGCGACCTGTTCGCCTATCTGAAGACCCTGCCGCCGGTCGCCGGCAAGGTGCGCGACCACGATGTGCCGTTTCCCTTTGGCATCAGGCGTAATGTCGGCGTCTGGAAATTCCTGTTCATGGACGGCAAGCCGTTCGTCGCCGATGCAAGCCGCTCGGCGCATTGGTATCGCGGCGCCTATCTCGTCAACAGCCTCGGCCATTGCGCCGAGTGTCACAGCCCGCGGAATTTCCTCGGCGGCATCGTCAGCTCGCAGCGCTTCGCGGGCGGCCCGAATCCGGAGGGCGAGGGCTGGGTGCCGAACATCACACCGAGGGGACTCTCGGACTGGAGCGTGAAGGATGTCGCCTATTTCCTCGAGAGCGGACAGACGCCGGACGGCGATAGCGCCGGCGGATCGATGGTGCGCGTGATCCGCAACACCTCGCAGCTCCCGCCGACCGATCGCGACGCGATCGCCGAGTACATCAAGTCGTTGCCGCCCGTCGAGGGACCGCCGAAGCCCGTGCGCAAGGCGGACAAGACTGATCCTTCCTGATTGCGCCGGGTGATGCGCGGCCTGCTATCCGCGCCACGCACTGGCAGCAATGACCATCAAGCCACCGGCAATCGCGAGGTCCTTGAAGAATAGCGTTCGTTCGGCCTTGTCGGCGAGGTCGAGGTGAAACCCGAACGCGGTCGCGAGACAAAACAGCGCCAGCGCGGCGGCAGCGAACGATGACTGCCAGCCGATCAGCAACGCCAAGCCTGCACCAAGCTCGAGCGCGATGACCAGCGGCAGCAGCAAGCCGGGAATATGGTGTGCCGCCATGTGGTCGAGGAACGGCTTCGGGCCAGCGATCTTGGCTGCACCGGCAAGGATGAACAGCAATGCGAGCAGGCTTCTTCCGGCAATCGAGACCATCGTGATCGGCATCGGGGGATCCTCCGGGCTGGTTATTGGCTGTTCCGAGCGTGGTTTTGGGCCTGTGAAGCGAACAGGACGGCGGACAGGATGAAGGCAAAGATGAAGAAGATCGTCCGTCCCAGGATCAGCGCCTTGGCCTGCCGCCACCGGCGTGACCGAAATCAGTATCCCGAAGGGGATGTAGCACCACAGCACTGCCGCGATGGTCCTGCCGAGCCTGCCGAACTGCAGGAAGCCGAACGAGAACAGCAAGGCTGCGAGATAGCTGGCGTGAAACTTGACCTGAGAGGCGACCATCTGAAACTCGCCGTCGCCCGGCGACAGCGGCAATCCGTTCTGGATCGCATGCACCATGGTCATGATGTGGTGGTTCTCGACGCAATCGAGGATAACCGTGAGCATCATGGACGCGAGCGCTGTGCCCAGCAGATAGGGGTCCAGGATCGGGCGCAGCCGGGCCGCCAGCACGATGAAAAATGCGCCGTAAAAGATCATGAAGAGGTTGTCGAGCCCGAGATTGAGCCGCAGGCCGAACGGCACCAGGGGGGTCTGCAGATACGCGCCATAGGCCTCGACGGAGCGGGCACTCTGGAAGACGTCCTGCGAACCCCTGGTGGTGAGGATGCCGACCACCATGATGGCGACAGTCAACGCCGCCAGCGTCGCCAGAATGGCGAGCGTACGGTCCAATGGACTGCTCTGCATGATATAGCTGCTCCTCGCGCGTCCGTCCGACACGCTGATTTACAAATACCGACTGCTATCTGAAAACAGATATCATTTGGTATCTGAAAATCAATCGATATTTGTAGATTCAGGAGCCCAATCCGTTGCCCAGGCTAAATCGCGAGGAAAGTCAGGCCCGTACGAAGAACCTCCTGATCGAGGCTGCGCGCGAGGAGATCATCAAGAAGGGGTTTGCGCAGGCCTCCGTGCGCGATATCGCCGACGCGGCCGGATTTTCGCAGGGCGCGTTCTATTCGAATTTTCCCGACAAGGAGGCGATCCTCCTGGAACTGGTGCAGCGGCACCAATCCGAAGAGCGAGCAAAAATCGAAAGCGTATTGGGACAGACGTCGAGCGAGCCTGCGAAGGTGATGGCGGGCCTCGAAAAATGGGCCGCCACCGCCAACTCGGATCCCGGGTTTGCCGTGCTGGCGATCGAGCTGCAATTGCAGGCGCTACGCAGTCCGACATTCGCGCAAGGCTATAACGAACTCAACCGCAAGCACCGCCGTGCCCTTGGCGTGCTGGTCTCGCGCCTGTTCGAGTTGCTCGGCAAGCAGGCACCGGCCGATCCCGTCGAGATCGCCACCGGCTTCATCGCGTTGGGCCGCGGCATGGCGCTCCTGTCGAGGGGCGGCGAAGTGAGTCGCAGCGGCCGGATCGTCGTCACGTTCCTCAAAGCGCTGATCGACTCCGCGCCGGCCGCCTAGCGGCGCGCGTCCCCAATTGGGCAGGGACGAAGATCGCTGCTCTACTTCGCGCCGAACGCCTTGAAGGTGATGATGGTGAGGGTGTCCTGGATGCCCGGGATCACCTGAACCTTCTCGTTGATGAAATGGCCGATGTCGGTGTCGTGGTCGACGTAGAACTTGACCAGGAGATCGTAATTGCCCGCGGTGGAATAGATCTCGGACGCAATCTCGGCTTCCGCCAGCGCGTTGGCGACGGTGTAGGACTGGCCGAGTTTGCATTTGATCTGGACGAAGAAAGGAACCATCAAAGTCGTCTCCGGGGATTTCCGCGACTATAGGCCCAAAACCGGCAGCCGACGCAAGGGGGCAAGAGGGGGCCAACTCGCGGTAAAGTCAGGCGAACTTGCCGCCGATGGGCGGCCGGGCTAGGACAGGCCTATGGTCTCAATCGTGACGGTCTCATTCCTGTCGATCGCCGGTGCTGCAAGGTGACGCCGGTTGCGCTCACCATTGCCGGCTCGGATTCCTCTGGAGGGGCGGGCATCCAGGCCGACCTCAAGAGCTTTGCCGCGCTCGGGGTCTATGGCGCCTCCGCCATCACCGCGCTGACCGCGCAGAACACCACCGGGGTCAGCGGCATCCATCCGGTGCCGGCGTCATTCGTCACTGCCCAGATCGATGCGGTGTTCTCCGACCTCAAGGTCGATGCGGTCAAGATCGGTATGGTGGCGCAGGCCGAGACGATCGCGGCGATCGCCGATGGGCTGAAGCGCTGGGCGCCGCGCAATATCGTGCTCGACCCGGTGATGGTCGCAACGTCGGGCGATCGGCTGCTTGCCGCCGAGGCCGTCGATGCGTTGGGGACCAAACTGTTTCCGCTGGCGTCGCTGATCACGCCGAACCTGCCGGAAGCGGCGGCGCTCTTGAACGAACCGGTTGCCTCGAACGAGGCCGACGTCGCGCGACAGGGCAGGCAGCTGCTCGCGATGGGATGTCGCGCGGTGCTGGTCAAGGGCGGTCACGGCCACGGCGCGGACAGCATCGATTATCTGATCGATGGCGAGCGCAGCATCGCGCTCGCGGCACCGCGCATCGCCACATCAAACACGCACGGCACCGGTTGCTCGCTGTCGTCGGCGATCGCAGCAGGGCTCGCGAAGGGCGAGGCGATGGAGACCGCCGTGCGCAACGCCAAGGCGTGGATCACCGCAGCGATCGCCGCCGCCGATCGCTTCACCGTCGGCCACGGTCATGGGCCAGTGCATCACTTCCACAAGTATTATTGAAAGCTCTGGGCTACGCACCTTGCGCGCTGTTCCGCCGCGATCTGCGTGCAACACAATCCCTGTTCCACACAGCCACAACTGACCATGTCGCCAGATTGTCGCACGCCGCTGTTATCCGCAGTGGAGGGGCGTACTGCTGATTCTCGTTAACTGTTTGTGGGGCCTTGGGTCGCGGGGATCGTCATCGCCTTGTCACAGGAATCTGTTAGGTGCAGAGGCATGGGAAGTGACTCCTTGAGTGAAGAAAGCCCCGAGCGGCGCTTTCGCACTTTGTTTATCTCCGATGTCCATCTCGGAGCCCGCGGTTCGCAAGCCGACCGCCTGCTGGACTTCCTCCGCTCTCACGATGCCGACACGATCTACCTCGTTGGTGATATCGTCGACGGCTGGGCGCTGAAGTCGAACTGGTACTGGCCGCAGACCCACAACGATTTCGTGCAGAAGATGCTGCGCAAGGCGCGCAAGGGCGCCAAGGTGATCTACGTCCCGGGCAACCACGACGAGTTCCTGCGCAAATATTACGGCACGCATTTCGGCGGCATCGATGTGGTGGAGAACACCGTCCACACCGGCGCCGACGGCAAGCGCTACCTCGTGATCCACGGCGACATCTTCGATCTCGTGGTGCAGAACGCGCGCTGGCTCGCCCATCTCGGCGACAAGGCCTACGACTTCGCGATCCAGATGAACAGGTTCGTCAACTTCTTCCGCAAGATGTTCGGCGTGCCGTATTGGTCGCTGTCGCAATGGGCCAAGCTGAAGGTCAAGAAGGCGGTGAACTACATCGGCGCGTTCGAGGCGACGCTTGCGGGCGAGGCGCGGCGTCACGGCTGCGACGGCGTGATCTGCGGCCACATCCACTATGCGACGATTCATGACGAGCACGGCATCCGCTACATGAATTGCGGCGACTGGGTGGAGAGCTGCACCGCGCTCGCCGAGCATGAGGACGGCAGCTTCGAGATCATCACCTGGACCGATCCGGTGCGCCGGATTGCGCCAGTTCCGCGAGTGACGGCACGCGCTGCATGACGCATATCCTGGTCGCGACCGATGCGTGGCATCCCCAGGTCAACGGGGTTGTCCGCACGCTGACCATGATGGCGCAGGCGGCAAAATCACTCGGCGTCGAAGTGAGCTTCCTGACGCCGGACGAGTTCCGCACCTTCGCGATGCCGAGCTATCGCGATCTCAGGCTGGCGCTGCCGTACCAGGCCAAGGTCGCAAGCCTGATCGAGGCGGCCAAGCCCGACAGCATCCACATCGCGACCGAAGGCCCGATCGGGCTTTCGGTCCGCCGTTATTGTCGCCGACACGGCCTGCCGTTCACGACGAGCTTCCACACCCGCTTTCCGGAATACGTCTCGGCACGGACGCCCGTCCCCGAGGCCTGGGTGTGGCGGGCGCTGCGCGGGTTCCATCGGCCGAGCCGGGCGGTGATGGCCGCCACTCCGGCGCTGGCGGCCGAGCTGCGCCAGCGCGGCTTCCGCAACGTGGTGCTGTGGTCGCGCGGCGTCGATACCGCGCTGTTCCATCCGCGCGATGTCGATCTCTGCCTGCCGCAGCCGGTCTACCTCAGCGTCGGCCGGGTGGCGGTGGAGAAGAATCTCGAGGCATTCCTCGATCTCGATCTGCCCGGCACCAAGGTCGTGGTCGGCGACGGACCGGCGCGGGCGGCGCTTGAGCGGAAATATCCGGAAGCCGTGTTCCTCGGCGCCCGTCATGGGGAAGAATTGGCTGAGATCTATGCCGCAGCCGATGTGTTCGTTTTCCCGAGCCGGACCGACACCTTCGGCCTTGTGCTGCTCGAGGCATTGGCGAGCGGCCTGCCGGTTGCCGCTTTTCCAGTCACCGGTCCCCGCGACGTGATCGGCTCTGCACCGGTCGGGGTTCTCGACGAGGATCTGCACCACGCCTGCCTCGAGGCGCTCAGCATCCCGCGGCAGGCCTGCGTCGAGTTCGCCGCGCTCCACACCTGGCAGGCGTCGGCCCGGGTGTTCATCGACCGCTGCATGAACGTTCGTCCCGCTGCGCCCGACGGCGAGGGGGAGACGATCGAATTCGGTGCCGAAGAGCACCATTTTGCCGTCTTGCCCGCCACCCAGCCGACCTCGCACTAGACAAACTCACGCTAAAGCGTCTTGCCGGGCTGCGCTCCGCCGCGATACAAACTGCGGATGACGGACACCACTTTAAATCCACCCGTCGCTGCCGCGGACATCGATGCCGCCGCAAGGGTGGTCGCGCCGTTCGCGGTGCGCACGCCGCTCCTGACCTTCCCCGTTCTCAACGAACGCGTCGGCACCAAGGTCTTTCTCAAGCCCGAGATGCTGCAGCGGACGGGATCGTTCAAGTTCCGCGGCGCCTTCAACAAGCTCGCCTCTATCCCGCAGGACAAGCGGAGCGGCGGCGTCGTCGCGTTCTCCTCAGGCAATCACGCCCAGGGTGTGGCCGCGGCGGCGAAGATCCTCAATATGCAGGCGACCATCGTGATGCCCGCGGACTCGCCGCTCACCAAGCGTGAGCGGACCAAGTCCTATGGCGCCGAGGTCGTGCTGTACGATCGCGATCGCGACGACCGTGCGGCGATCGCCAGCGGCATCGCCAGCAAGCGCGGCGCGACTTTGGTACCTCCCTATGACGATCCCCTGGTGATCGCGGGCCAGGGCACCGCCGGTCGCGAGATCGCCGAGGACATGGCGGCGCTCGGGCTCACGCCCGACATCGTCGTGGCGCCGGCCTCAGGCGGCGGATTGATCGCCGGCGTTGCCACCGCGGTGAAGGCGAAATATCCGCAGGCCCAGGTGATCGTCGCCGAGCCCGCGGGCTATGACGATCACGCATTGTCGCTCAGGGTCGGCCATCGCGAGGCGCATCCGGTCGCGGCGCGCACCATCTGCGATGCGCTGATGGCGATGATGCCGGGTGAGCTCACCTTTGCCATCAACAGCAAGCTGCTCGCGAATGGCGTCAGCGCCTCCGACGACGAGGTCGGTGCTGCCGTGGCCTTCGCCTATCGCGAGCTGAAGCTCGTGGTCGAGCCGGGCGGCGCGATCGGGCTCGCCGCGCTGCTGGCGGGGCGGATCGATGCCAAGGGCAAGAACGTCGTCATCGTGCTCTCGGGCGGCAATGTCGACGCCGACCTGTTCGCGAAGCTCGTCGCCTGACGCCAGCACTTTTTGAAAAGAAGCGGGGGCAGGGCGATGATCGCTCTGCCCCAGTTTCTTTCTGCTGCGGATCAGTGCCTGAAGCCGCCACCATGGCCGCCGCTCATTCCGCTGAAATGCGAACCTGATGAGCCGGAATGGAAGGCGGTCTGGCCGCCGCCTGATCTCATCCGGTTGACTGGCGTGCTCTGCCGCTCGGCGCGGACATGCTGCCTGCCGTTGCCCTTCATGATCGGGTTCGACGTAGTCTTGCCGGCATTCGCCGCAGGAAGGCTCGCGATCTTGCCTTTGCCGATTGAGTTCGTCATCCCGACCGGCTTCGCTCCGGGCGCGGGCATGGTCACGATCTTGCCGATCGCGCTTTGCGCGCCTGCATTGATCGGCTGGAGTGCCTGATGATTTGACAGCCGCGTGAACTGCATCAACGGCACGACTTTCGGCTGCGCCTGCAACTTCAAGGCCTGCTGCGCGTAGGGGCTGTTGCCGAAATTGTCGTGGAAGGTCTTGTAGGCGAACGGCGTGTTGGCAAGCGCCGCCTTGTGCCAGGCCGCGACCTGCAGCCAGTTCGTCAGCAGGAAGCGAATGCGGTCGCAGAGCGGATCGCGCGGGTAGAGCCGGATGAACTCCTCATAATAATCCGGCCGGCCTTCCGACAGCACGAAGTCATAGGCCTGCCGCACCGAGCGGTTCGGCAGGTTCGAGGCCATCCGCACGACCGCGCCGTTCGCGGGCGCACGGGCCGAGGCAGCGGCCGTATCGCCGAAGAAGTAGAAATCGGAGGTCAGCGACGAGCTTTCCCACGGCGTCTGGCGGCCGTCGGTCGTCGAGTTGACCTCGAGGCGAACACGCTTGAACAGCTGCTCGATCGGCAGATTGGGCTCGCGCGCCAGGCGCAGAAAGGCATTGGTGTAGGGGCTGTGGCCGTTGCTGCCGTCCTGCGCCTCCATGCCGGGCGCGGTCGAATAGCCGACGATCGAGCCGCTCGGCGCGTCGACGACGGCAAGGCCGCGGCCGGCATCGTTGACGTTCGGAAACGGGTTGTTGCGGCAGGCGTCGAGCACCACGATGCGCATCCGGCTCGGGATGTTCTCGAGCGTGCCCATCACGTCGACCAGGCGCACCGCATTGCCGTCGAGGTCGGACGGCTTTGCGATCTTCGCGTCGACCGGAATCAGATAGTTCTCGCCGGCGAGCTGCACGCCGTGGCCGGCGTAATAGATCATCGCGACCGTGTTGGGGCCGCGTGCGGCGACCTTGTCGGAGAAGTCCTGCAGCACTCTCATCATGTCGCGCTGCCTGAGGTCGGTTGCGGAGATCACCTCGAAGCCGGCCGAGTTCAACAACTCGGCCATCGATTGCGCATCGTTGTCGGGATTGGCGAGCTTCGGTGCGCTCTCATAGTTCGCATTGCCGATCACGAGCGCAACGCGCTGCTCGGGGCCGCGCAACGTGCCCAGTGTCGCCGCAGCAGACGTCGCCGGCGAAGCGGCTTGATCGGCGGATTGTGCCGGCGTCTGCGCTGCGTTGCCGACGGTGATGTTGCCGGTCTCGGCAAATCCAGTGCCGGGCGCACCGAGGCTCAACAGGCCGAGCAATGCGGCCGATATCATCATGGATTTCAGGCGGGCCATGGCGCGCTCCCAGGCTGACCCGGTGCAGGACCGGTCAGGGGAGGCTACGCGCAGATGCGGCCGCGGTACGTGAGCTGGGTCACGGAGCGCTCGGCGCATACCACTTGTCGTGCGCGGGCCTTGAAGACGGCCGTTACGAGAAGAATGCGATCTTCTCGGCCTGGCTCATGCGGCGGATCGGCGCGAGCGGGTCGTTGGCCGCGACGCTCGGCTTCTTCAGGAGGCCGCTGGCGATGATGGTCGAGCCGAGCGAGACTTCTGCTGCGGGAGCAGGGGCCGCCTCAACGGCCGGCGGGAGAGGCGCCGGTGCCGGGGCCGGCGCTTCGGCAACCGCTGTAGTCTCGGCAATCGGCGCTGCCGCAGCGAGCATTGGCTGCTCGACCTTGATCTCCACCTTCAGCTCGGGCGCCGGCGTCGGCTCGGGCTGAATTGCGGGTGCAACCATTTCGGGTTCGGCCGCCATCGCCTCGGCAACACGCATCTCCTCGGCGGCGCGCATCTCTTCTGCGATCGCCTCTTCGTCGATCGGATCGGGCGCGCCCATCTCCATCGCGATGAGGTCGAGCACTGCCTCGTCCTGGGCGTCGGCGGTCGCCTCGTCGGTGACGCGGGCAAGCTCTGCGGCTTCGGCCTCGGCCAGTGCGGCTTCAGCCTTGATCCATGCTTCGCTCGGTTCCGGCATTGCGGCCGGAGCAGGTTCAGCAGGCGGCGTCGCAGCGGCCTGCTTGGGTGGCGCTGACGGCGTAGCCGCGATCGTGGCATCGGGGGCCGCGCTTTCGGCCGGAGCGTTTTCAGCCGCCTGTGGCGGCGAGGGGGCTGCTGCGGGTGGTTCCGCAACCGGAGCCTCGGCCACATCGGGTGCGGCCGCGGGCGTGGCCTTGTCCGGATCGAACTCGCTGAGCCGGCGGGCGAGCGCCGCGAAGCCGGCATCCAGCACGGCCTTGGCGTCGTCCATCGAGACCTGCGCGGCGCCGGCCTCGATGGCGCTGGCCTGCGAATCGATGATGTCGCAGATCCGGCCGTCATTGCCGATCTCGCGCAGCCGCCAGGAGATTTCCCGAATCACCCGCACGCCCTTGCGCACCGGCGCGAGGGTCTGCTCGAAGCTGAGGTTGTCGAGCGAGGCGATGGCGGACGCCTGGGCGGCTTCGATCGCGCCACGGAGGGCGGCCAGCGCCTGGGCCAGCTGCTCGTCCCTGATGGCCGCTGCGGCAGCCTGCCGCTGCGCGCTGAGGCTCTCCTCGATCCGCGCCACGGCGTCGAGCACCATGCGGGTGTCGGCATTGCGGTTGCGCTTGGCGTATTCGCCGAGGAACCAGCGGCCGCGCGAGGTTTCCATGAAAGCCGCGCTGATCGCAGCATAGTCCTCCTCGCTCGGCAGGGCCGCGCGGGCGGATATCGGCGACAGGGCGAATGCTTCTTCGGCCATCACAATCTCTCCGCGCAAATCACTGCGCGTTACGCTAACGATCACCACGATATCGCGCGAATCGCAATTGAATTGATGTCTTCCGAATCACAAATCCCCATTGCAGCAAAAGTCGCATCGCGGCGATTCGCGCGCAGCCTCGCGGCATTCTATGCCACGCTGTTCGGCGTGACCGGGGTCCATCTGCCGTTCTTCACGGTGTGGCTGAAGGCGATCGGCATCGATGCCACCTGGATCGGCATCATCACCGCGGTGCCGCCTGTGACGCGCTTCACCGTGCTGCCGCTGGTCACCGCCGCGGCGGAGCACCGCCAGATGCTGCGTGGCGCGATCGTTGCCACCAGCTTTGCCACGGCGCTCGGCTTTGTCCTGATCGGCGCCCAGCACCAGCCGTTCCTGGTGCTTGCGGTCTATGCGCTGACCTGCTGCGTCTGGACGCCGACGATCCCGCTCACCGACGCCTATGCGCTGCGCGGCGTCAGGCAATACGGCCTCAGCTACGGACCGCTGCGGCTCTGGGGCTCGGCCGCGTTCGCGGTCTGCGCACTCGTCTGCGGATTCTCGCTCCGTTATGTCGCGGAGGTCGATCTGGTCTGGATCATCACCACCATGATGGTGATGAGTGCGGTGGTCGCGCTGATGCTGCGGCCGCTCGGCCGTCCGGCGGGCAACGCGGCGTCGGCCGGTGGTGCACGAAAGCTGCTGCGCGATCCTGCCTTCCTCGCCATCATCGTGTCCTCGGCGCTGATCCAGGGCAGCCACGGCGCCTACTACATCTTTGCATCGATTGCCTGGCGGCAGGCCGGTTTCAGCGGCCTGACGATCGCTTGCCTCTGGGTGCTCGGCGTCATCGCCGAGATCGTGCTGTTTGCGCTGTCGCCGCGCTTCACGCTACGGTCGACGACGCTGGTGATGATCGCGGCCGCCAGCGCCGTGGCGCGCTGGGCGATCACCGCGCAGGACCCGCCGCTTGCAGTGCTTGCCGCGGTCCAGCTCGGACACGGGCTGAGCTTCGGCCTGACGCAGGTCGGGATCATGGGTCTGATGGTGCATCACGTGCCGGTTCATGTGATGGCGCGCGCGCAGGGCTATCTCACCGCCTGCGGCGGCATCGTCGCGAGCACCACGGCGATCGTCAGCGGCATGGTCTATGCGCGCTTCGGCCTCGGCGTCTACGACATGATGGCCGCGATGGCGGCCATCGGCGGGCTCGTGATGTGGTTGTCGCGCAGGCGCTTCATAGCGCTTTCAAGCGAAGTGGGCACCGGTTCGCGCTAAGAAAACGTGTCAACAAGAGAGCCCATTATCCCCAGAGCGCGGCGTCGGGCGGATAGACCAGGCTGCCCTCATAGCGCAGGCCTTGCTCGCGGTCCCTGGCCAGCAGCAGCGGGCCGTCGAGATCGACGAAGCGCGCGGCTTGCGCGATCAGCATCGCCGGCGCCATCGCAAGCGAGGTCGCGACCATGCAGCCGATCATGATCTCGAAGCCGAGCGCGTGGGCCGCATCCGCCATCGCGAGCGCTTCGGTCAGTCCGCCAGTCTTGTCGAGCTTGATGTTGACGGCGTCGTAGCGGCCGCGCAGGCCCTGGAGCGAGGCGCGGTCATGCACGCTCTCGTCGGCGCAGACCGCAACCGGGCGCTTGATCCGCGCCAACGCTTCGTCCTTGCCCGCCGGCAGCGGCTGCTCGATCAGCGTCACGCCGGCATCGGCGCAAGCCGCGAGGTTGGCGGCGAGATTGTGTTCGGTCCAGGCCTCATTGGCGTCGACGATCAGCTCGGATGCGGGTGCCGCCTTGCGCACGGCGGCGATCCGCGCGCCGTCGCCATCGCCGCCTAGCTTGATCTTGAGCAGCGCGCGATGGGAGGCCTTGGCGGTGGCCTCCGCCATCGCCTCTGGCGTGCCGAGCGAGATCGTATAGGCGGTGGTGCGGGGTTCCGGCGCGGGCCGGCCGAGCAGGTTCCAGATCCGCGTACCGGCGCGCTTGGCCTCGAGGTCGGCCAGCGCGCAGTCCAGCGCATTGCGGGCGGCGCCGGCGGGCATCCGGGCCTGCAAGGCGATCCGGTCCATACCGCCAGCGAGCGGCCCCTGCATTGCCTGGATCGCCCGCAGCGTCGCCTCGGGTGTTTCGCCATAGCGCGGGTAGGGCACGCATTCACCGCGGCCAATGAGGCCGCCCTGGCTCACCTCGGCGACCACGACGACGGCCTCGGTCTTGGCGCCACGGCTGATCGTAAAGGTCCCCGCGATCGGCCAGCGCTCGAGCCGACCGGTCAGGGAAATCGCTCCGGGTGGGGTGGAAGTCATTTTAAAGTCTACTATTTCCTGAACCGTAGCTTGCGACGCGCAACCAACTATGGCTGGTTAGTGACAGATTCGACAAGCCGATCCGGCGTCGCCGGAGATCTGCGTGAGCGGCGGCCAGCCGGCTTGAGGGGTAGGCAAAAGGTGAGCGGCGACCCGACACTGGAGCGGATAGCCCAAGGCGAAGGACTGGCGTTGTGCGCTGCGGGCAACTGGACGGCCCGCTTTGCACCCGCGCTCGAGCGGATCGTCTCCGACGCCGAGAAGCTGCGCGGCAGCCGTCCTCACATCTTAATCGACGTGTCGCAGGTCGCGAGCCTCGACACGTTCGGCGCTTGGCTGATCGAGCGGCTGCGCCGCAGCCTCAGCGATGCCAGCGCGGAAGCCGAGATCGCGGGCCTCTCCGCCAATTATTCCAGCCTGGTCGACGAGGTCCGCCGTGTCGGCCCTGCGCCCAAGGCCGCGAGCGAACCGCTGTTGATATCGGTCATGCTCGAGCAGATCGGGCGCACCGTGGCCGGGATCAGCGGCACCATCATCGGCCTCGTAGATATGCTCGGCGCCGTGCTGGCCGCGGCCGCCAAGGTGCTGATCCATCCGCGCAGCTTCCGCTTCACCTCGACGGTGCATCACCTCGAGCAGGTCTGCTTGCGCGCGGTGCCGATCGTGGTGCTGATCACCTTCCTGATCGGCTGCATCATCTCGCAGCAGGGCATCTTCCACTTCCGCAGGTTCGGCGCTGACATCTTCGTCGTCGACATGCTGGGCGTGCTGGTGCTGCGCGAGATCGGCGTGCTCCTGGTCGCGATCATGGTCGCGGGCCGCTCCGGTTCGGCCTATACCGCCGAGCTCGGCTCCATGAAGATGCGCGAGGAGATCGACGCGCTACGCACCATGGGGTTCGATCCGATCGAGGTCTTGATCCTGCCGCGCATGCTGGCGCTGGTGCTGGCGCTGCCGATCCTGGCCTTCCTCGGCGCGATGGCCGCGCTTTATGGCGGCGGCCTGGTGGCGTGGCTCTATGGCGGCGTCGATCCGGAGGCCTTCCTGCTCCGCCTTCGTGATGCCATATCGATCGACCATTTCATCGTCGGCATGGTCAAGGCGCCCGTGATGGCGGCGGTAATCGGCATCGTCGCCTGCGTCGAAGGGCTGGCGGTACAGGGTTCGGCGGAATCGCTCGGACAGCACACCACCGCATCGGTGGTGAAAGGAATATTCTTCGTGATCGTGATGGACGGCGTGTTCGCGATCTTCTTCGCCTCGATCGGGATGTGATCATGGCGGAGCAGGACATCGACGCCATTATCCGGGTCCGCGACGTCACCGTGCAATTCGGCACCACGCGCGTGCTCGACGGCCTCGACCTCGACGTCAAGCGCGGCGAGATCCTCGGCTTCGTCGGCCCCTCGGGTGCCGGCAAGTCGGTGCTGACGCGCACCATCATCGGCCTGGTGCCGAAGGTTTCCGGCCGCATCGAAGTGTTCGGCGTCGATCTCGACGCCGCGAGTTCGTCGCAGCGCCGCGCCGTCGAGCGGCGCTGGGGCATCCTGTTCCAGCAGGGCGCGCTGTTCTCCTCGCTCACGGTGCGCCAGAACATCCAGTTTCCGGCGCGCGAATATCTGCGCGTCTCGCAGCGGCTGCTCGACGAGATCATGGTGGCGAAACTCGTGATGGTCGGCCTCAAGCCCGAAGTCGCCGATCGCTATCCGTCGGAATTGTCCGGCGGCATGATCAAGCGCGTCGCGCTGGCGCGCGCACTCGCGCTCGATCCCGAGCTCGTGTTTCTCGACGAGCCGACCTCGGGCCTCGATCCGATCGGCGCCGGCGATTTCGACGAGCTGGTGCGCACCCTGCAGCGCACTTTGGGGCTGACCGTTTTCATGGTAACCCACGATCTCGACAGTCTTTACACCGCGTGCGACCGTATCGCCGTTTTAGGGAACGGTAAGATCATTGCTGCAGGATCGATCGCCGACATGAAGGCATCGCAGCATCCCTGGCTGCAGCAATATTTCAACGGCAAGCGCGCCCGTGCCGTTGTGGCCTAGCCCATGATCCCGAAACGAGGAGACCGGTTTTCGGACGAGATCATGCGCCAACAGGAAATTCGACGGGCTCGAGCGCAGGCCGACTGCGCGAGGGCCCAGAGTGATGAACGCGAGTAGCTGATGGAAACGCGGGCGAACTACGTCTTGATCGGGGCTTTCACGCTGGCGGTGATCGCTGCGGCGTTCGGCTTCGTGCTGTGGTTCCAGAGCCTGCACACCACCAAGCAGCGCAGCCCCTTGCGGGTGATCTTCGAGGGGCCGGCATCGGGCCTGCGCAACGGCGGCAACGTCAATTTCAACGGTATTCGGATAGGGGAGGTGGTTTCGGTCAAGCTCGACAACCCGCGGCGGGTGGTCGCGCTGGCGATGATCGAGAACAACGCACCGCTGCGCAAGGACACCCTGGTCGGCCTCGAATTCCAGGGCCTCACCGGCGTCGCCGCGATCTCGCTGAAGGGCGGCGAGGAGGCCGCCCCGCCGGTGCCGCTGGATGAAGACGGCATCCCGGTTCTGACCGCCGACCCCAACGCGCTGCAGGACGTCACCGAGGCGATCCGCGCCACCCTGCAGAACGTCAACCGCATCGTCGCCGACAATCAGCAGTCGGTGAAGAACTCGCTGAAGAATCTCGAGGTCTTCACCCAGGCGCTGGCGCGCAATTCCGAGAAGATCGACAACGTCATGCTCAAGGTCGACGGCGTGATGGGCAAGGCCGACAATCTGATGCTGGGCCTCAACGCGGTCGCCGGCGGCAACAACGGCAGCGAGCTGAACCTGATGGTGAAGTCGATCCGCGAGCTCGCCGATAACGTCGACAAGCGGTCCAATCTCCTGATCAACGACGGCCGCCGCACCCTGTCCGACATCAGCCGCGCGGTGAACAATTTCGACCGCAACCCGAGCCGGGTGATCTTCGGCGGCAGCAACAACGCCGCACCCGAGCCGGCGCCGGCTCCCGCGGCTGCACCGGCGAGCCCGCGGCGACGGCAGCAGTAGGCTGCGCAGCTTCCTCTCGGTTCAGACGACCGTCGTATCTCTTACTGAGGCACGGCCTGAGACGGCTCGAGTGCTTCAGGTGCGAAGCGGCGATAGCGGTCATTTGGATCGGTCTGCTCCGAGCGGATCCTCAAGCTGCGAACCTGATGGGGATTGGATGCGGGACTGACGAGGCCCGGCGTCGCCGACCATGCGCGGCCGGTTGCATCGTGGGTCGCATCGTGCTCCGGCCTGACGGGCGTCGTTCGAACGGCATGCGCATCGGCCGCAGGCTCGCTTGCCGTCGTTGTTGTCGGCCACTCGCGGCCGGCAGCGTCGCGGTGCTCGTCGGGCAGTCTTGGCCTTACCGTCAATACGTGCAGGCGGTTGTACTTTGGAGGTGTCGTCGATGGATCACCGCGGTCGTCAGCGGACTGTGGCGCTATTCTGATGGTCCGGATTTTGGACGGCTCGATTGGATCCGCCGTCGCAACCGCCGCCAACCCGATTGTTCCGAGCACCGTCAGCGCGACGACGGGACGCCAGCCTGCGCGTAACATCTGAACCCTCCCAGCTCGTCTCGCGCAACTTTAGTCTGGCGTCGGTCAAAAGCAAAACGGAGGCATCGCTGCCTCCGTTTCTTGTGTCGTGATCGGTTCGAACGCTTATCCCAGCCGTCCCGCAGCGTGCGCGAGCAGGGTGTAGACCAGCCCGGTCTCCGAGGTCAGGTGGCTAGCCAGCTCCTGCTGGCCGCGGCCGTCGCGGGCGACTTCATCGAGCAGGCGCTCGAATTCCGCGATGTAGCGGTCGACCGTCTGCTTGAAGCCGCGGTCGGCGCGGTACTTGCGGGCCACCTCGTCGAACGCCTTCTGGCCGGCCGGCGTGTAGAGGCGCTTGGAGAACGCCTTGTTCTCGCCGCGCTGGTAGCGATCCCACATCTCGGCCGCAAGCGTGCGGTCCATCAGCCGGCCGATGTCGAGCGACAGCGACTCCAGCGGATTGGCGGCCGGCTGCTGTTGCGGACGCGGGCGCTGCTGGGCGTCGCGGCCCTGCGGGGCAGGCGGCGGCGCATCGGTGCGGTTGAGCAGGTCGGACAGCCAGCCGTCGCCGTTGTTGGAGCTCGCCGGGCTGACCGACGGGGCCTCGGTGCGGCGCGACGATGCCATGCCGAGATCGGGCGGCGGCAGCGTCGAAGCGCTGTTGCTATTGTCCCGCATGCGCACGTCGCCGCGGCCACCGGCGGCAGCAGCCATCACCGGCTCCTCGTGGCGGACGCTGGTGCGGTTGGTCGAGACCACGTCGAGCCCGCGGCCGTGATGGGCCACGATGCGGTTCAGCTCCGCCAGCGCCTCGATCTGGTCGACGATCACCTTGCGCATCTGCGCGGTGTTCTCGGCAGCCTCCTGCGGCATTTCCAGCACGCCGCGGCGCAGCTCGTTGCGGGTGGCCTCGAGCTCGCTGTGCATCTCGCTCGCCATCTGCTTCATCGCCGTGACCATCGCGGAGAACTTCTCCGTCGATTCCTTGAACATCGCATCGGTCTCGGCGTTGCTCTGCTGGTAGAGCTCGTTCATCGCGTCGACGGTCTGCTGACGCTCGTTCTCCGCCGCCTGGCGCACTGCCTCGAACTGCCGGCTGATCGCAGCCGATCCGGCGCCGGCGGTCTCCGCCACCACGCGCGCGATGTCGCGGGCGCGTTCCTCGGCCGCGCCGAGCGATTCATCGAGCAGCCCGGTGAAGCGCGACAGCCGCTGGTCGAGGTCGGTGGTGCGGAGGTCGATGGTCGTGACCAGCGCTTCCAGCGCCTCCTTGCGCTCGCTGACGGAGGCCGTCGTCGAGCGGTTGGCCTGCTCGACCACGGCAGCCGCGTCGATCAGCGCCTTGCCATGGGTCTCGAACTGGCTCGACAGCGCGCCGAGATCTTCCAGCGCCTTGCCGGTCTTGCTGTTGAATACCGTCAGCTGGTCTTCCAGCGTCTGGGTCGCCACGCCGTTGCGCGAGGTGACGTCGTTCATGGCGGACACGAAGTCGGCCACGCGGGTCACCAGCGCGCGCTCCAGCGAGTTGAGGTTGTCGTGGGCGCCGGTCAACACTTCCTGCAGCAGGATGTTGCCCTCGCGCAGCCGCTCGAACAGCGCGACTGTATCGGTGCGCAGGATCTTGCTGGTCTCCTGCATCTCCGTGACGGCCGAGATCGAGACCTGGCGAGACTGGTCGATCGCCGCGCGCGAGGCCTGCTCGAGCTCCTTGAGCGACTTCGCCACCGCGCCGGTCGCCTGATCGCCCGCCGAGGTGATGTTGCGCGCGACGTCGCCGCCATGCGCTGCCATCGACTGCGAGAAGGCGAGGCCGCGGGTTTCGATCGCCTTCAGCGCGTCGGCGGTGGCGCGATCCATGTCGGCCGACAGCTGCGTGGTCTTGGCGGTCAGCGCCTCGACCAGCGAACCGCGGCGGCCGTCGACCATCTGCGACAGACGCTCGGCCTGCTGCTGCACATAGGTGACGATCTCGTCGGTCTTGCCGGTCATCGCCGAGCCGAATGCGCTGGTGGCGGACAGCACCGAGCGTTCGATGTCGGCGGAGGTCGTCTTGACCTTGGTCGAGACCTCGTTGGACATGGTGATCAGTGCGGCCTGTGCGTTCTGCGCCGAGGTCTGGATGTTGTCGGTGGTCTTGGCCGTGACCGAACCCAGCGCGCGCTCGATATCGGTCGAGAGCGTGCGGATCTGGGCGGCGGCATCGGCCGAGGTCGCCGCAAACGAGCTCTGGGCCTCGCGGGCGCTGCCCAGGATGGTCTGCGCAGTCTCCGCGCTGGTCGTGGTCAGCGAGCGTTCGATCTCGACGGTGATCGCACGCATCTGGGCTGCGGCCTCGCTGGAGGTTGCCACGAACGAGGTCTGGGCATCGCGGGCGCTGCCGAGGATTACCTGGGCGGTGTTGGTGCCGACCGAGGTCAGGGTGCGCTCGACATCGGCTGCCAGCGACTTGACGTGGTTGGCGGCCTCCGTGGACGCGGTGACGAGGGTGTTCTGCGCCTCGCGGGCGCCGGCGGTCAGCACCTCGATGGTGCCGGAACCGGCCATCGACAGCGCACGCTGGATGTCGGAGGCGAGCGCCGACACCTTGCTCGCAGCGTCGGTCGAGGCATTGACCAGCGTGCTCTGGGCTTCACGCGCACCTGATGTGATCGATTCCGCGGTGGCGGAGCCGGCCATCGACAGCGAGCGTTCCATGTCGGCGGCGAGCGTCCGGACCAGCTCGGTGGCCTCGGTGGAGGCGCCGGCCAGCGTGCTCTGGGCTTCGCGGGCCGAGGCGACGACGGCTTCCGCAGTGGCGGAGCCGGCCATCGACAGCGAGCGTTCGATATCGGCCGACAGCGTGCGGACCAGATTGGTGGCGTCGGTCGACGCAGCCGCCAGCGTGTTCTGGGCCTCGCGGGCGGAAGCGACGACGGATTCCGCGGTCGCGGTGCCTGCGGTCGAGAGCGAGTGCTGTATGTCGGCCGCGAGCGTGCGGACCAGATTGGTCGCTTCGGTCGATGCACCGGCAAGCGTGCTCTGGGCCTCGCGGGCGGAAGCGACGATGGATTCCGCGGTCGCGGTGCCTGCGGTCGAGAGCGAGTGCTGCATGTCGGCTGCGAGCGTGCGGACCAGATTGGTCGCTTCGGTCGATGCACCGGCGAGCGTGCTCTGGGCCTCGCGGGCGGAGGCGACGACGGCTTCGGCGGTCGCGGTGCCCGCCATCGAGAGCGAGCGCTCGACGTCGCTGGCGAGCGACTTGACCTGACCGGTCACGTCGGTCGACGTCGTGATCAGCGTGGTCTGTGCCTCGCGGGCACCGGCCATGATCGCTTCGGCGGCGGCAGAGCCGGACATCGACAGCGACTGCTCGACGTCAGCGGCGAGCGACTTGACCTGGCTGGCGGCTTCAACCGATGCGCTGACCAGCGTGGTCTGCGCGTCGCGGGCGCCCGACAGCACGGAGGCTGCGGTGGCGCTGCCGGCGGCCTGCAGCGTGCGCTCGACATCCTCCGACAGCGCCTTGATCTGCGAGGCGACGTCGCCGGAGGCGGAGACCAGCGAGACCTGGGCGTCGCGGGCACTGGTGAGGATCGAGTTGGCGGCGCTGGTGCCGACGGCGGTCAGCACGCCCTCGACCTCGGCCGAGCTCATCTTGAGCTGGTTGCCGACATCCGCGGATACGGTGAGCAGCGCCTGCTGCGCGGTGCGCGCGCCGGTCTGGATGGTCTCGCTGGTGTTGACCACGAGGTTGGTCAGCGAGCGCTCGGCGTCCTCGACATGGGACTTGATGCTCGACGACAACAGCTCGGCGCGGGACATCAGCTCCTCGCTGGCCTGGCGGCCGCTGCTCTCGATGCGGCCGGCGACGGCCTCGACGCGCGAGCCCAGGAGGTCCTCGAACTGCGCGACGCGGGTGTCGATGTCACCGGCGATCACGCCGACGCGGCTTTCGATGCCCTGCTGGATGTCGGCGAAGCGTGCCGAGATGGTGTCGGTCAGGTTCGAGCTGTGGCCACTGATGGTCTCGACGAGACGGGTGTTGTGACCGTTGATGGTATCGGCGAGCCGGGTGCTGTGGCCGTTGATGGTGTCGACGAGGCGGATGCTGTGGCCGTCGATGGTTTCGGTGACGCCGTTGATGCGGTGGTCGACCGCGGCGATCGCCTGCGCGGTGCCCTCGGTCAGGGTCGTGGTGAGCAGGCCGAGCCGCGAGTCGATCGAGTGGATTGCCTGGGTGGCGCCTTCGGTCAGCTGCGTCGCGAGCGTACCGAGATGGCCGTCGATGGTGTCGGTGACCGACTTGGCGCGGCTCTCGAAGGTGACCTCGATCGTCTTCATGCGGCCGTCGATCGCGTCGTCCAGCGACTGCAGGCGGCCGTCGAAGGTGCCGATCCTGGTGGCGAGCGAAGAGTCGAACGACGACAGCTTGTCGTTCAGCGAGGCGTCGAGATGGGTGACGCGGCTGCCGAGCGTGGTCTCGAACTGCAACAGGCGCTGGTCGAGCGAGGCGGTGATCTCGCCGCTATTCGCGGTGACGCGATGGTCGAAGGTGTCGACATAGGTCTTCAGGCTGTCGGCAATGTCCTGGGTCCGCTGGCCCATGCGCTCGACGATGTCGCCGCCGAAGGTCTTCACCGTGCGGTCGAATTCAGAGATGTGGCGGGTGATCAGGGCGCCGAGCGTGCCGGAATCGCGGGCGAATTTCTCGGCGAGCTCGCTGCCGTGGTTCCTCACCAGGTCGTCGAACGCGCTCATCTGCAGCGACAGCGAGTCGTGCGCGGTCTCGGTCTGGCCCACCACCTTGGCGACCAGCGAATTGACGGTCACGTCGAGCGCCTCGCTCGCCTTGTCGCCGGAGGTCATGATCTGGCCGGCGAGGCGGTTGCCGGCGTCGTCGATCTTGCTGACGAGGTCGTTGCTGCGCAGCTCGAGCTCGAGCAGCAGCGAATCCGCGGAGTTCTTCAGGGAATCGTGGACTTCCTCGGTGCGGTCGGAGATGCCGTCGACGATAACCGACGAGCGCTGCTCGAACTCGCCGGTGATGCGGTCGATGCGCTCGTTCAGCATCTCGTGGACGCGATCGGCCAGATCGACGAACTCGTCATGGACGTGGCCGGTCTTGAAGTTGAGGCTGGTGGTCAGCCGCTCGGAGGCGTCCATCACCGCACGCGTGGTCTCGGCGCTGGCTTCCTCGAGGCGGTCGAGCAGGTCGCCGCCGCGCTCGCCGAGCGCGAGGATCATGTTGTCGCCGGCATGGCTCAGCGCGGTCGTGATGTGCTGGCCGCGCTCTTCCAGCGCGCCGGTGATGCTCTTGGCGACCTCGTCGACGCGCGAGGCGATCGCGTCCGAGATCAGCGCGATGTCGTGGCGCAGGTCGATCTGCACGCCGGAGATCGCGCTGCGCACCTGCTCGGCCTGGCCGACCAGGTTGTCGCGCTGGTGGGCGATGTCCTGCAGCAGCGCGCGGATGCGCACTTCATTGTCGGAGTAGGCACGCTCCAACGCCGCAACCTCGTTGGCAACGAGGGTCTCGAGTTCGCCGGCGCGCGCGATCGCGCGCTCGACGCCGTCGCCCATCGCGGCGACTTCGCGGCGGATCGCCTGGCCGACCGTCACCATGGAATCGGCGGCAGCGTTTTCCGGTTCGGAGAATCGCATTGCGACCTGCGCCATCGATTGCGCGATCATCTGCATGCGCTGACCGTGCGAGGCGAGGCTGGCGAGATAGTAGAACAGCAGGACCGGAACGGCGAACAGCGCGGCGAGGCCGGCGAGCACCAGCACGCCGGTACCCTGGGCCATCGAAGCCTGCAGGGCCGGCCAGAACGCGATGGTGAGGATGACGCCGCCGAGCAGCCAGGCGCCGGAGCAGACAAAGAACAGCGTGAAGGCGTTGCGGGCGCGCCCTCCCTGCAGCGTCTGCAGCATCTGGCCGATGGTCTCGCGATCATCGTTTGCGGCGCGGCGCGGGGCGCGCGGTTCCTCGATCGGCTCGAACGCCGATCGAGCGTTATTCGCGCGGGACTCGAACGCGGTGGCTGAAAAATCCGGAGCTGACGGCGGCAGGCTGGGCGGCGCGGCGCCTTCGTCGAGGGAGCTGCGGTGCTCCGCGCCCTGTTCGCTGATGTTGAGGGCTTCCTGGATGGCAGAAAGCGCGACTTCGGTGGGATCTTTGACCTTCTTGGGAGTGTTCGCCATGTTCAGTCTGACCCTCTCACTATTTTACGCGTCGGCGAGCCTGCGATTGTCCCCACGCAAGCTCGAAGCCGGTACCCACAAGCGGAGCGCAAGCGCCCCCCTCGGCGGCTTGTCCGCTACATCCGCAAACATCCTATGGGGAGAGTGATGCGAATGAAATGCTTGCGATTAATACTTTCTTAATCATCGTTAACAGCTTTGCGCCATAAGGCCTTATGGGTACTCGAAATTCCTGCCGTAGCGCGTCGATTGTGTCCGGAAATTGTCCAGAATCGGGCGGTTTTGCCGATCATCCCGACAACAATCCGTTAACCAGTTTCGTGATTGGCTGGCCAAATATCCGCCCGGCGAGGTTTGGCGGAGACGACAGGGACAGGCCATGCCGCTTCATCTCGAACGGGTTGAATGGACGCAATCACCGCCGCTCGCGCCTGGCGGCGGCCCGATCGACGTCGATCACCTTCGGCGCATGACATTGGGCGACCCGGACCTGGAGCGCGAAGTCCTGGCGATGTTCTCGACCCAGTCGGCCCGGATCCTCGGAGAGCTGGCCGCCTTGCCGCCCGAGGCTCCGACCCACGCCCACACCCTGAAAGGGTCGGCGCGGGCGATTGGCGCCTTCGGCGTCGCCGAGGCCGCCGCCCATCTGGAGACCGCACTGACCGCTGGTTCCGATCCAGCCCAGCCGCTTGCCGCGCTCGGGGCCGCAATTGCCGAGGCGCGCGCCGCGATCGAGCTGATTCTGGGCCGCTCCTAGGCTCCTGCCTGACCTCAACGGCTCGCCGCAGCGGCCTGTACACCGTCCTGGCCGGCTGGCAGGTTTTCGGTCTCCGCGCTAGCGCTGTGCGGATCGACCCGTTATACGACTGCCGGGACCTTTCCATCCATCGTCCGGCGCATTCCGGCAGCACGAGCAATCATGGCCAAAATCCACTTTATCGACCATTCCGGCGAGAAACGCTCCATTGATATCGAGAACGGCGCGACGGTGATGGAAGGCGCGATCCGCAACGCCATTCCCGGCATTGAAGCCGAATGCGGCGGCGCCTGCGCCTGTGCGACCTGCCATGTCTATGTCGATGACGCGTGGCGCGAGAAGGTCGGCGCGCCGTCGCCGATGGAAGAGGACATGCTGGATTTCGGCTTCGACGTGCGTCCGAACTCGCGTCTGTCTTGCCAGATCAAGGTCACCGACGAACTCGACGGACTGGTCGTGTCGACGCCGGAACGGCAGGCCTAAAGCTTTTCGGTTCTGATTGAATCAGAACCGAAGCTCCAGCTTTGTTTTTGACGCGTTTCTTCGCGCGAACCGGTATCCACTTCGCTCGAAAACGCCTTGAGGTCTCTTATTCGCCGTCCGGATTCACACCGCGACGGACCCAGCGGCGGAAGTTCTCCTTGACCTCCGCCGTCAGCGGCGTCGGCCGGCGCGTGGCCTCGTCGATCATCACGGTGACCGCTTTCGCCGACGCAACGCAGCGCCCCTCCGAAAACACCACCTGATCGAAGGTGGTCGATGTCCGCCCGAACTTGACGAGGCCGAGCCCGAGCTCGATCCGGCCGGGCCAGTGCAACTCGGCGCGGAAATGGATGTCGAGGCGCACCATGATCCAGCCGAGCCCCGCCGGCATCAGCCCCATGGTCGGATCCTTCACCAGCGTGACACGGCCGGTCTCAAAATAGCTTGCATAGACCGCGTTGTTGACGTGCCCATTGGGGTCGAGATCGGCAAAGCGCACATTGTCGGACAGGCGGTAGGGAAAGTCTTCCAGGCGCAGTGCGTCGTCGGCGCGGACAGGGGCGTTCACGAGGGATCTCCGTCGGTTTCCTGCCCATACAGCCGAGTTGCGCAAGCTCGGCAAGGGGTTGCCGCGCCAGCCGCTGTCCCTATTATGCATGTCCCGATCCGGCCATACTTGGTTGGGCAGGCGAAAGCCGTCCAGTCGATCTCAAATGAAAAGAAGCGGATATGAGCGAAGCGATCAAAACCGATGTGCTGATTATTGGCGCGGGCCCTTGCGGACTGTTCGCCGTGTTCGAACTGGGCCTGCTCGACATGAAGGTGCATCTGGTCGACATCCTCGACAAGATCGGCGGGCAGTGCGCCGAGCTTTATCCCGAGAAGCCGATCTACGATATTCCCGGTATTCCGTTCGTCACCGGCCAGGGCCTCACCGAGCAGCTGTTGGAGCAGATCAAGCCGTTCGGCCCGACCTTCCATCTGAACGAGATGGTTGAGAGCATCGAGAAGATCGGCGATCCGCTGTTCCGCGTGAAGACCGACGCCGGCAAGGAGTTCGAAGCCAAGGTGGTCGTGATCTCGGCCGGCGGCGGTTCGTTCCAGCCGAAGCGTCCTCCGGTGCCCGGCATCGAGGCCTATGAAGGCACGTCGGTGTTTTACGCGGTGCGCAAGATGGAGCAGTTCCGCGACAAGAACATCCTGATCGTCGGCGGCGGCGACTCCGCTCTCGACTGGACGCTCAATCTGCATCCGATCGCGAAGCGCATCACGCTGCTGCACCGGCGCGACGATTTCCGCGCGGCGCCGCACAGCGTCGAGCAGATGCGCGCGCTGGTCGCAGACGGCAAGATGGATCTGAAGATCGGGCAGGTCACGGGGCTCGAAGGCGCCGACGGTCAACTCTCGGGCGCCGCACTGAAGGCCAATGACAATGCGGTTTCGACGATCGCCTGCGATACGATGTTGCCGTTCTTCGGGCTCACCATGAAACTCGGCCCGGTCGCGAACTGGGGCGTTGCGCTGGAGAACAATCTGGTGCCGGTCGACACCGCGGCATTCGAGACCAACGTGTCAGGCATCTTCGCGATCGGCGACATCAACACCTATCCGGGCAAGCTGAAGCTCATTCTCTCCGGCTTCCACGAGGGCGCGCTGATGGCGCAGAAGGCGCACCGCTACGTGTATCCGGACAAGCGGCTGGTGTTCCAGTACACAACCTCGTCATCGAGTTTGCAGAAGAAGCTTGGAGTGAACTGATTCCACTCCAACAGCGACCAATGCCAGGGGCATGGGCCTGTTGCCGCGCGGCGCGGGTACTGGAACACTCCGTGAAATGGCCGTAGTCTGCTGCCATTCGGGTTTGTCGATCGATCAGGTGATGATGATGCGGAACACGCTATCCAGACTGCGGCTGATCCTGGCGATCGCCACGGCCTTTGCGCTGGCTGCTCCGTTGGCTGCCACGGCGGCCGACCCGACATCGGCGGCGGGCCTCTGGCAGAAGGTCGAGGACGGCAAGCCGGAAGGCTGGTTCCTGGTGATCGATCACAACGGCATCTTCGAAGGCGTGATCGCCAAGATGTTCTCCGATCCCAACGATCCGCCGAATCCGGTCTGCTCGAAATGCACCGACGATCGCAAGAATGCGCCGTGGCTTGGTCTGTCCTTTATCCGCGACATGAAGCGCGATGGCCTGAAATACGAGAACGGCAACGTGCTCGATCCGCGCGACGGCAAGATCTATAAGGCCAAGATGACGCTGAGCGCCGACGGACAGAAGCTGACCATGCGCGGCTATCTCGGCATTTCGCTGTTCGGCAAGGATGAGGTCTGGACCCGGTTGCCCGACACCGCGGTGGCCCAGCTCGATCCCGCGATCGTCGCCAAATATCTGCCGGCGCAAGCCGCGGCGGTGAAGCCGCCAGCGCCCGTGCCGGCGACCAAGCGGCACTAAGGCCTCTCTCTCACTCTCTCTCGTTGCCGATCAGGATCGCGTTGGCACGCAGCCGCGCGCGTTCAGCGCGAGCGTTCAGCGTTGCTCCGGCGCGGTCGGCAGCGGCGCGACCGGCTCGGAAATCACCTCGGGCACACTGGTGTTCAACTGCAGCACGGTGGCGGCCGCGGGCGCTGCGGCATCGGCCATCGCCGCATGGCCTTCGGCACTCGGATGCACCGCGCCACCATACACTGCCGACAGGATGCCCCATGTCGCGTCGTGGATGTCGGTCGGCTGCATCGAGGACGGCAGGCCCTGCGGGTACGTCATCGCCGCGAAATAGCTGTCGTTGGCGTCGCGGATCCAGCGCGCGCGCGGCAGGTAGGCGCGGTATTCGCCGGCGCTGCGGCCGCATTTGAGCGGCTGGTTGGCTGCGGCGACGATGTCGGACTCGAAGCTGGCGCCATTGGCGGCGAAGCAGTCGCGGTCGAACTCCGGATCGGTCGACGCGCGCGCGCAGAAACCGTGGCTCGCAAACGCCGCCTGATGCGCATCGACGAAGGTCATGCGGTCAGCCTGCGGATTGCGGCAGATGATGCCGGACTGGCACTGCGCGAGCGCCTTGAGCTGCGGCAGGAACTCGTTCTGCACGAAGCTCGAGACCTCCGTGAGCCGCCGCGGATCGGCATTGAACGAGGGGTGGATATCGAAGCCGGCGCGGCCGCCGGGGCAGTGCGTGCCGCCATTGGCCAGCGCCGGATTGGCATAGGCCGTGTAGATCACGCGGGACAGGTCGCCACCGACCAGAGGCTTCAGCGCATCGCGCAGCTTGGCAAAACCGGTCGGCAGGTCGCGCGCCAGTGCCGAACGGGCATCGTCGACGCTGGCCATCGAGCCGCCCTGGCTGAACAGCGTACGCTCGGTCGGCGTGTCGACGATCACGTTGGCGACGAGGCCGGAAAAGTAGATGTCGTTGGCGCCGATCGACAGCAGCACGAGGTCGAGCGTGCGGTCCGGCTGCCGGCGCTTGGCGGCGGCGAGCGCCGTGCGCAGCTCCGCAATCTGGCCGTTGACGGTGCCCGAGCAGGTGTTGGCGGTTTTGGTCGGCAGACATTCCCGCGCCTGCTGCGAGCCGAGCAGGCCGTCGGCGATGGTGGCGCCGGTGCAGGCCAGCGGCAGATAGGTCACTGCGATGTGCGGATATTGCACGGCGAGCGCAAGCGCGGTGCGGGTCTGGTAGCTGTACAGCGAGCGGTGGCACGCCGAGTTGAGCCACAGCGCGCTCTGGCGCTGCCAGTTGGTCAGGGTATCCGGCGCTTCGCAGGCGCGCCCGCCCTTGTAGCCGGCGCGGCTCGGCCGGTAATACTGCGCGCCGCCGAGATAGGAGCGGAAGCAGAACCCCTCGTCGGAGAGCGCAATCGCGCGGTCCGGATTGCCTTCGCCGGATGCGATGCTGTCGCCGAGGCCCGCGATCAGCAGGTCACGCACCGCGATCTGTGTCGCCACGCGCTGGTTGGCCTCCGAGCCGCTTGCGACGTCGACGGTTGCGACCGTGGTGCGGCCGTAGCGGACCCGCAGATTGACCGGCTCGGCGCAATCGAAGGTCTGGGATTGTGGCCCGTCGCCGTCGTCGAACGACCAGGCGCAGGTGGCACCAACCGGAACCGGGCCGGTGAGCCGCACGACGATCGGGTGATCGATCGGCGTCAGATAGCTTTCCTTGACGTTGTCGCGGGTGCAGGGCTCGTTGACGCGGCCTTGCAGGTCGATGCAGAGCCGGTTGACCGTGTTGCGTGCCCAGCCGCGACCGTCGCTTTGCAGTTCCAGCGCCTGTTCCGAGGCCAGCACGCTGCGGCCCAGCCCGCTTTCGACATGCAGACGGAAGTCGCGTTCCTCGCGGAACAGACGGAAGCGGTTGCGGACCTCCCAGGAGATCTGCAGCGAGCTGTCCTGGGCGTCCGCGGCTGACGCGAATACCGCCGTCAGTGCGCTGCCGAGCAGCACGCTGCCGATCGTCACACGAAGCGAAAATCGAACCAAAAAGCCAATCATGGCGCGGTTTGACGCGAGTGGTACGGCGAAAATAAGAGAAGCGGCGGCGGGGATCGAAAATCCGGGATCGGAGAACCCGGACGAGGGCCGATAACGTTGCCTGTTACCGTTTCAGCTGCCTGATCCGCTGCTGCCGGCTTTCGATCGGTTGCCGCACGGTCGCCGAAGCCGTGCAGGCTTGGCTCAATCTCTTTCGTTCCTGCCATGGCTGCACCACGTTGAGCCACAGCTCGCGCATGCCCATGATCGAGATCGAGATCCCGAACGGGATCATGAAATAGAGGATACGGAACACGACCAGCGTCGCCAGCAATTGCTCCTTGCTGAACTCCGGCAGCGCCACCAGCATCGCGGCATCGAACACGCCGATCGAGCCGGGGGCATGGCTCGCGAAGCCGAGCAGCGTCGCCAGAATGAACACGACTGCCAGCGAGACGAAGTCGATATGCGGCTCGGTCGGCATCAAGAGGTACATCGCGAGCGCGCAGAAGCCGAGATCGACCACGCCGATGAAGATCTGCAACAGCGTCAGCTTGGCCGATGGCAGCACCACCTTCCAGCCGTTCTGGCCGAGCTCGCGGCGTTTCTCGCCGGTCAGGAGCCAGACGAAATAGGCGCCGATGCCGGCAAGACAGCCGAGCGCGATCAGCCGGTTCATCGCCGGCGGCAACAGGTCCATCGCCGAGGCCGCCGCGGGATGCCAGGCCATGCCGAAGCCGAGCACGAACAAATTGCCGAGCCAGAAGGTCAGGCCCGACAGAAAGCAGATCTTGGCGACGTCGATCGCGGAGAGGCCGTAATCGGAATAGATCCGGAAGCGGATCGCGCCGCCGGTAAAGACGGTGGCGCCGATATTGTGACCGATCGTATAGCTGGTGAAGCTCGACAGCGCTGCGATGCGGTAGGGGACGTGGGTCTTGCCGATCGTGCGCAGCGCGAAGAAGTCATAGAAGGTCAGCGTGCAGAACGCTCCGACCACGCACAGCGCCGCCAGCGCGATCCGGTGCGGCGCGATGTCGGTCAGCGCGGTGAGGATGATGCCGGTATCGACGCCCTTCAGGGTGTGCACCAGCGTCGTGACCGCAGCCGCGATGATCAACACACTCGCGGCGATCCCGAGCCGTTTCCAGCCGATCGTTTCCTTGAAACCACGCCCAAGCGTGGTCAGCAGCCGAAGCATTCATCCTCCCGGCGGGCGGCAATTTCAGTGGGACCCGGTCACGTACGGCGACGGGTGACGGGCAAGCGCACCGTACGTGATGACCCATAAGGCAAAACCGATGCGTTGTGCAGCCCTTGACAAGCCAACCTTCCGCTCCTGTCCAGCGTCATTGTCATACTGGCTACATATGTTCTCGCGCTGCGGAATGTGAGTCGCAGAGATGCCGTCCGCTGTGACGGGATCACTCCATGTTCCGCCGTTCCCGGCGATTTCGTCGGCAATTTCGCCGATTTTGCGGCCGTCTCGGCACCGCCGCGGGGCAGTTGGCGTGAAGCGAATGGACGATATGCATCGGCGCGGGGACGTCGGAGCCCGCCGTGGCGTTTACCAAAGTGTGAAGTCGACGCGCGCATGAGCATGATGCGTCCTGTGGACCACTGCGCGGGCCGGAATGCGACGCTCCGGTGGCGGTCCGTAGGTCTATTGAGGCAAAACGCCGCGCAAGCTGGGCCGCGGTCGTGCGGCCCGGCCGGCATGACGATGCCACACTTCGATCGTTGGCGAAGTGTTCTATCGAAACGAATGCCTATGTCTCGCATTGGTTGCCCGAGAGCGAGGACAGCACCATGCGACAGACATCTGCGAACCTCCGGCGCGTGCCCGACCGGCGCGCGGCGTCGCATCAACCGTCGAGTGGGCTTGCGGCGACGTTGACGCTCGCCGCGATGAGTCTCGGCTACGGCGTCGTGCAGCTCGACGTCACCATCGTCAACACCGCGCTCAGCGCCATCGGCGCCTCGCTCGGCGGCGGCGTTGCCGAACTGCAATGGGTGGTCAGCACTTACACCATCGCGTTCGCCGCGTTCATCCTGACCGCAGGCGCGCTCGGCGACCGGATCGGTGCCAAACGCGTCTTCATGGCCGGCTTTGCGATCTTCACCGCTTCATCGGTCGCCTGCGCGCTCGCGCCCGATGCGGTGACGCTGATCGCCGCGCGTTGCGTGCAGGGATTGGCCGCAGCCATCCTGGTGCCGAACTCGCTCGCGCTGCTCCGCCATGCCTATGCCGACGAGAAGGCGCGCGGACGCGCGGTCAGCGCAAGGCTCGCACCTGCGGCCCAAACGCCGACCGCGCGTCCGCGCGCCTTCTCGTCGGCATAGGCATGGCGGAGCAGCGCGAGCGAGTTGCGCAACAGGATCGCTGCGGCCCATCCCGACACGCAACGCGCGGCGCTCAGCGCAACCGCAGCCGGCGCGCCAGACCAGGC
>NZ_VKHP01000662.1 GCF_010811875.1 Bradyrhizobium uaiense | reverse complement strand
CCCGAAATACCGCCAGGGGCGGTCGTCGGCAGCGTATGATGTGTATCATAGGCAGATGTTCATACAGGTGCGAGTGCCTGGAATGTAAAAGTAGCCTGGGCCGTACACATCGCATACGTTGACGTAGCCGACGCCGGTCTTCGCGACAGGCACATCGGCGGCTATGTTCGCACAGACTTAACTACGGGCGACACAACTCGTGGGTCGGACATCGGCTCGTTTCGGAACGGAATTCTGCCAGGTGCGAGCGATCGCGGGACTTACAAAGACGCCGAAAA
>NZ_VKHP01000661.1 GCF_010811875.1 Bradyrhizobium uaiense | reverse complement strand
GCAGCGCGTGGATCAGCACGTCCTTGTCGGTGAAGCGCCAGTAGTCGACCAGCGAATACGAGTTCGAGGCCAGATTGTCGTGCGAGAGCATCGCGCCCTTGGAGCGGCCGGTGGTGCCCGACGTGTAGAGGATCGCGGCGAGATCATCATTGCCGCGCTGCACGGTGGTGAATTCCTTCGGCGCCTTGTCGGCGGCCTCGGTCAGCGAGCCCTTGCCGCTGGAATCGAGCGTCTCGACCTTCGCGCCCACCTTGGCGGCGATTGCCCTGATGCCGTCCAG
>NZ_VKHP01000660.1 GCF_010811875.1 Bradyrhizobium uaiense | reverse complement strand
GCCGGCGGCGAGTTCCTGATCAACGGCGTGGCGCAGACCGCAGGCCACGCGATCAATGTGCCGTCGGGTGCCAATGTGGTGTTCGATGCCGGGACGTCAGCCGGCACCGATACGCTGTGGGCGCAGCTCATTCAGAACGGCACGGCGGGTAGCTGGCAGCAGTTTGCGGTCTCGGTCCCGAATCCGACGGTCACGGTGCACAACTTCAGCACCGCGACCCCTGGCCAGACCATTGCGCTGTCCAACCTGGTGACGATCCTGGATCCCGGCAATGTCGGGTA
>NZ_VKHP01000659.1 GCF_010811875.1 Bradyrhizobium uaiense | reverse complement strand
CACCGCGGGCAGGTTGCTCACGTTGCGCGGATTGTCGTGGGTCGGTTCGGAATCCGGCATGTCAGGCGATCCGATCCGCATAGGGGTCGGGAATGCCGAGGGTGGAGAGGATCTCGCGCTCGAGCGCCTCCATGTCCTCGGCATCGTCGTCGTTCTCGTGGTCGTAACCGATCAGGTGCAGGAAGCCATGCACCGCCAGATGGCTCAAATGATGGTCGAACGGCTTCTGTTCCTCATCGGCTTCCCGCCGCGTCGTCTCATAGGCGATCGCGATGTCGCCGA
>NZ_VKHP01000658.1 GCF_010811875.1 Bradyrhizobium uaiense | reverse complement strand
TTGCTCTGGGCAATCAATTGCGCGCACTGAAGGCCCAGATACTGGAGTTCGACCGCCGCATCATCGCCTGGCATCGATCAAATGCGACGAGCAAGCGGCTTGACGCTATCCCCGGCGTCGGGCCGGCGCTGGCAACCGCTCTGGTCGCCAGCATTGCTGATCCCAAGGCTTTCCGATCGGGACGAGACTTCTCGGCGTGGGTTGGGCTCGTGCCGAAGCAGAACTCGAGCGGAGGCAAGGACAAGCTTGGCAGTATCAGCAAACAAGGGGATCGCTATTTGC
>NZ_VKHP01000657.1 GCF_010811875.1 Bradyrhizobium uaiense | reverse complement strand
GGCGACCGTCACCAGGTCAAGCGCATCATCGTCAAGCCGGGCGGGCGGCTGTCCCTGCAGAAGCACCATCACCGCTCCGAGCACTGGATCGTGGTGCGCGGGACCGCGCAGGTCACCGTCAACGAGCTGATCAAGACCGTGCACGAGAACGAATCGATCTACATCCCGATCGGCGCGGTGCACCGGCTGGAGAATCCCGGCAAGATTCAGCTCGAGCTGATCGAGGTGCAGACCGGCAGCTATCTCGGCGAGGACGACATCATCCGCATCGAGGACGACTATC
>NZ_VKHP01000656.1 GCF_010811875.1 Bradyrhizobium uaiense | reverse complement strand
CGCTCTCGAGGTCGGGGAGAGGGTGCTACACGGCGCTCTCTCTCCGTTCAGCGTTTCAACGAGCGCGATCGAGATTGCGAGACCGACGCTCGCGTCAATCATCTCAGCCGGGGTCACCCCTCTCCCCGACCTCGAGAGCGAGCTTCGCTCGCCTCGGACCCCCGCAAGGGGGGAGGGAGCCCTTCCGCCGGTGGCTCCCCTTACACGGAGATGTTTCGCGCAAGGAAAAATGCGTCGAGACAAGAATCTACAACGGCGCGGCGCTCTCGCCGCGCGCGCTCGACA
>NZ_VKHP01000655.1 GCF_010811875.1 Bradyrhizobium uaiense | reverse complement strand
ACGGCGAACCCATCGATGCGGTTGTTTTGCCGCGGCTCAATCTTGCTGACTTCATCCGGGAACATCTCAAGCTGACCGGAACCCACGTTGGTTGTGAGCACGGCGTCTGTGGCGCCTGCACCGTCAGGGTTGATGGCGAGATCGTTCGCTCCTGCCTGATGCTGACGGTGCAGGCGCAGGGCGCGTCAGTCGAGACGATCGAAGGGCTGTCTGACAGCGGTGAAATTGCCGATCTTCAGGCCGCATTTCGCGAACGCAATGCTTTGCAGTGTGGCTACTGCACGCCTG
>NZ_VKHP01000654.1 GCF_010811875.1 Bradyrhizobium uaiense | reverse complement strand
TCAGAGCACTCAAAAGCAAAAGGTGCGGAGAAATTCGCGCTTACGGTGTTTCTAGCCGTTCCGCTAAGTGTATCGCACCCACGATGTCCATTCTTTGAGCGAGCTTTCGATCGCTGTATCGCGGCTCTCGGCGGAAAGGCAGACCAGCACCTCGCTTGTGGTCTTCGCATCGGCGATCTTTTTCGGCGTGAACTGCCGGAATTTGTCGTGGGTCAGCAGCATGACGAAAATGGTCTCGGAAATCACCATGCAGGAGGCGGTATCGTCGGAGAACTGCGGATTCCTGGTC
>NZ_VKHP01000653.1 GCF_010811875.1 Bradyrhizobium uaiense | reverse complement strand
TCTCATCGACAACTTCACCCGCTTTGTCGGCGGTGGTCTGCAGAAAAGTACCATCTACGAATACGGCCGATCGCTTCGTATCCTGGGAAATGATCTCGGCACTCAGGGCAAGACAATTGGCGGGCTCACCAAGAGACACTCTCGCGTGCGAGACCAAGGCCTCGTGATCGAGCCCGCCAATTTGCTTTCGGCATTGAGCGCGCTGCGAAAGTATCGTGATCCTGATCAAGTGCGGCAAGACTTTCTCTCCGAAGAGGATGAAAGCCTGATCGACGGCGCCGTCCAGGCAGCTGCCG
>NZ_VKHP01000065.1 GCF_010811875.1 Bradyrhizobium uaiense | reverse complement strand
TCGCGGCCCTCACCTTTGCCTTCCTCGGCGCGCCGCGCACCACGCGCCAAAGCCGCAATTTCTCGATCGGCGGCTCGGTGTTCGCGGTGTTCGGCCTGCGCATGGTCGGATTCGCCTGCTCGGTGATCGCGGTGAAGACCCCGATCGCTGCGCTGGTGCAATATCTGATGCTGTTCGGCGGCATCGGCATCGGCATCTGGATGATCGTCGGCGGCGTGGTCGTCGAACCGCCGGCGGCGCTGATGGAAGCGATCAACCGGAACAACGAACGCATCGCGCGCCTCTTCCGGAGGCCGGCAACCGCATGAGCATGGTCACAAACACGCTCGGGCGTTATTTCGCCGGCCGCTTCGTGGTCGCGGCAGTGGGCGTGTTCGCGGGCATCTTCGTTCTGCTCGTGCTGGTCGACTACATCGAGATGGTGCGCAAGACGTCGGGGCTCATCGGGGCGTCCGCGATCACGGTCGCGGAAACCTCGCTATTCCGCGTGCCGCAACTGCTCGAGAAGCTGATGCCGTTCTGCGTGCTGATCGGCGCGATGACCTGCTATCTCGCTTTGTCGCGGCGGCTGGAGCTCGTCGTGGCGCGGGCCGCCGGCGTCTCGGCTTGGCAATTCATCTCGCCGGCGCTGGCCAGTGCGATCGTGCTCGGCATCTTCGCGACCACGGCCTACAATCCGGTGTCGGCCAATCTGCGCGAGCTCTCCAAACGGATGGAGGCCGAGCTGTTCGGCTCCGCGCCGGGCGGCGGCATCCAGGATGCCTCGGGCTTCTGGCTCAACCAGATCAACGACGAAGGTCAGGCGATCATCAATGCCGCCCGCAGCGAGCAGCAGGGCGTCCGGCTGACCGGCCTGACAGTGTTTCGATTCGATACGGCGTTGCAGTTCAAGGAGCGAATCGAAGCGCGCGAAGCGGCGCTCGAAGAGGGCCGCTGGGTCTTCCAGGGAGTACGCCGATACACCCTCGATAAGGCTCCGGTGGACCAGGACACCTTCTACCTGACCACCACCCTCACCCCGGCACAGGTGCGTAACAGCTTCTCCACCCCTGAAACTGTGTCCTTTTGGCAACTGCCGAACTACATCCGTTCGTCGGAGAGTTCAGGGTTCGCGACGGCCGGCTATCGGTTGCAGTATCACAAGCTCATCGCACAGCCGTTTTTGCTGGCTGCGATGGTGATGTTGGCGGCTTCTGTGAGCCTCCGCTTCTTTCGGATGGGCGGCGTGCAGAAGATGGTTTTGAGTGGCGTGGGCGCAGGCTTTCTGCTCTACGTGCTGTCGAAAGTAACTGAAGATTTGAGCAAGGCTGAGTTGATGCATCCCATCGCTGCGGCGTGGTTGCCCGTCGTCGTGGGTAGCCTCACCGGTTTCTTAGCCTTGCTGTACCAGGAGGACGGGTAGTGGCACGTGTCGCCGCCCGCCAGTTGATGTCGCCTGCATTCGGGCGGCGCAGTGCCCTGCGCCGTCAACGGAGCCGCATGGCCGCGTTTGGCGTTTCTATCTCTGCTCTCCTCGCCGCGCTCGTCGTGGTCAGCGCGCTTGACGTTGTCGCGTCGACGCCGGCCGCCGCGCAGGCATTCACCTACAATCCGCGTCCGCCGAAGCCGGTCCGCCCGCCGGCCAAGAATGACGGGCAGATGCTCGTTCAGGCGACCGAGGTCGATTACGACTACAACAACAGCCGCATCTCGGCCGTCGGCAACGTCCAGATGTTCTACAACGGCACCAGCGTCGAGGCCGACAAGGTCATCTACGACCAGAAGACCAAGCGTCTTCATGCCGAAGGCAACATCCGCATGACCGATGCGGAAGGCAAGATCACCTACGCCAACATCATGGATCTCAGCGACGACTACCGCGACGGATTCGTCGATTCGCTGCGCGTCGATACCGAAGACCAGACCCGGATGGCGGCGACACGCGCCGATCGGTCGAGCGGCAA
Organism: Bradyrhizobium uaiense; assembly: GCF_010811875.1. Taxonomy (GTDB): domain Bacteria; phylum Pseudomonadota; class Alphaproteobacteria; order Rhizobiales; family Xanthobacteraceae; genus Bradyrhizobium; species Bradyrhizobium uaiense. The sequence goes on along the minus strand of NZ_VKHP01000065.1, from coordinate 34,583 downwards.
TTACACGGTGTTCGACAATGGCGTTTATACCGCCTGCGCGCCCTGTAAGGATGATCCGAAGAAGCCGCCGCTCTGGCAGGTCAAGGGCGCGCGCATCATCCATAACCAGACCGAGAAGATGCTCTATTTCGAGAACGCCCAGCTCGAGTTCTTCGGCGTTCCGATGGCGTATCTGCCCTACTTCTCGACGCCCGATCCGACCGTGAAGCGCAAGAGTGGCTTCCTGATGCCGGGCTTCACCACGTACACGGCGTTCGGCTACGGCGTCGAAATTCCGTATTACTGGGCGATCGCGCCTGACATGGACGCGACCTTCACTCCGCGCATCACGACCAAGCAGGGCGTGCTGCTGCAGACCGAATTCCGCCAGCGCTTTGTGGACGGCTCCTATCAGATCCGGCTCTACGGCATCGACCAACTCGATCAGGGCGCCTTCAAGGGCCAGCCCGGTGATCGCCAGTTCCGCTGGGGCGTCGACACCAAGGGTCAGTTCGCGCTGAACGACAAATGGGTCTGGGGTTGGGACGGCGTCTTGCTGTCCGACTACTTCTTCATGTCCGACTACCGGCTCGCCCAGTACAAGGATCCGTTCGGATCGTTCCTGTCGCTGCCGACGGAAGCGATCTCACAGCTCTATCTGACCGGTGTCGGCAACCGCAGCTTCTTCGACGCGCGCGCGATCTATTATCTCAGCTACTCGGGTAACCAGAACCAGGTCCCGGTGGTCGCGCCTGTGATCGACTACAACAACGTGATCAACAACAACATCCTGGGCGGCGAGTTCAGCTACAAGGTGAACTTCACCAACCTGACCCGCGAAACCGCGGTGTTCGACCCGATCACGGCACAGGCCGCCAACCCCCTCAACCCGTTGTGCACGACCACGTCCGCTGATCCGATGGCGCGCACGCCGTCGCAGTGCCTGCTGCGCGGCATGCCGGGTACCTACACCAGGCTGACGGCCGAGGCCCAGTGGCGCAAGTCCTACACCGACCCGCTCGGCGAGATCTGGACGCCGTTCGCCAGCGTCCGCGCCGATGCCATCAACGCCGACATCTCGAACCAGCCGGGCGTTTCCAACTTCCTGCCGGTCGGCGACACCCAGACGGTCCGCTTCATGCCGACCGTCGGCCTCGAATACCGCTACCCCTTCATCAATGTGCAGCCGTGGGGCACGACCACCGTCGAGCCGATTGCGCAGGTCATCATCCGGCCCAACGAGCCGTATGCCGGCAAGCTTCCGAACGAGGACGCGCAGAGCCTGGTGTTCGACACCAGCAACCTGTTCGCGGTCGACAAGTTCTCCGGCTACGACCGCGTCGAAGGCGGCGGCCGCGCCAATGTCGGCGTGCAGGCCACCACGCAGTTCGACCGCGGTGGCAGCATCAAGGGGATGTTCGGAGAGTCCTACCAGATGTTCGGGTTGAACTCGTTCGCGGTCGCCGACGTCACCAACACCGGCCTCGACTCCGGCCTGCAGAATCCGCGCTCGGATTACGTCGCGAGCCTCGCCTATTCGCCGAACCGCACCTACACCTTCAGCGTCCGTTCGCGGATGGATGAGGCGACCTGGAACATCAACCGGTTCGAGGCCACGGCGGCCGCGAATTTCGACCGCTGGTCGATCGCTGTGACGTATGGCGATTATGCGGCGCAGCCGGAACTCGGCTATTTGACGCGCCGCGAGGGCATCCTCACCAGCGGATCGGTCAAGGTGGCGTCGAACTGGGTGGTTCAGGGTGCGGCGCGCTGGGATCTTGAAGCGAACAAGATCAACCAGTATGCCGTCGGCGCAGGCTATGTGGACGACTGCTTCGTGCTGGCTGCCAACTACATCACGTCCTATACCTATCAGGCCGGTTCGCAGCCACCCGCCCTCAGCCACGCGTTCATGTTCCAGATCGGGCTGCGGACGATCGCCCAAACCTCCACGACCAGCAGTTCGGCTGGCGTGCAGTAAAGACGAGGGCTTGTATTGCCCGCGGGCCTGTGGCCCCGGCTTGAATTGGTTTAAACGGCTGACATGACAATAACGACGACCGCTAGCCCGCCAAGGCGCCGCCATTCGCTAGTGTTGAGTTCCCTGCTGGCTCTTTTCCTCGTGTTGGGGAGCGGTGCGCGGCTGCATGCCCAGACCATCGCCGTGATGGTCAATGGCGAGCCCATCACCAATTTCGACATCGAGCAGCGTGCGAAGCTGAATGCCCTGACCGGCGGCAAGGCCCCCGATCGGAAGGTCATCCTCGAGGATCTGATCGACGAGAAGCTGAAGATCAAGGAAGCCAAGAAATTTGGCGTTGATCCGACCGCCAACGATATCGATCAGTCCTTTGGCGGCATGGCGCAGCGGATGCGGCTTTCGGGCGACCAGCTGACCAAGGTGCTGGAGGGCAAGGGCATCCGCCCGGAAACGCTCAAGCAACGCATCAGGGCGGACATGGTCTGGACCAGCCTGGTCCGTGGTCGTTTCAAGGAAAGCCTGCAAGTCGGAGAAAAGGACGTGGCGACCGCGGTCAAGGAAACCGGAGACGCCCCCGACGCCGAAGCCTTCGAATACAGAATGCAGCCGGTCGTTCTGATCGTGCCCCGCGGCGCTCCGCAGTCGGAATTCGAGGGCCGCCGCAAGGAAGCCGACTCGCTGCGGGAGCGCGTGACCAGCTGCGAGGAGGCCAACTCCTCCTTCAAGGCGATGCGCAACGCAGCGATCCGCGAAATCGTCGTGAAGACATCGGCCGACCTGCCGCAGTCGCTGCGCGACATCCTGGACAAGACCCCGGTCGGCCACCTCACTCCTCCCGAGGTCACCAAGCAGGGCATCGAAATGGTCGCGCTCTGCGGCAGAAAGGCAACCACCGTGGACACGCCGAAGAAGCGTGAGATGCGGGACAAGATGTACGTGCAGAAGTACGAGGCGAAGTCAAAAGCCTACCTGCAGGAAGTCCGAAAAGCCGCGATGATCGAATATCCAGGCGGACGATGATCGACTATCGTTGACGCATGGCTCAACCTCTCGCACTGACCTCCGGCGAGCCCGCAGGCATCGGCCCCGATATCACGCTCGCAGCATGGCTGCGGCGCCGCGAACTCGATCTCCCGCCGTTCTATCTGCTCGGCGACCGCGCGTCCCTTGCCGAACGCGCCAGGACGCTCGGCCTTGCCGTCGAGTTTGCCGAGGTCCGCGCCGAGGAGGCCGCCGCGGCGTTTGCACGCGCCCTCCCCGTCGTTCCAACCGGCAAGGCGGCGACGGCGCAACCGGGCAAGCCCGACGGGACGAGCGCAGATGCGGCGCTGGCGTCGATCCGTCAGGCCGTCGCCGATGTCGCATCGCGCAAGGCCAGCGCCGTCGTCACCAATCCGATCGCCAAGAACGTGCTGTACCGCGCCGGCTTCCGTCATCCCGGTCACACCGAATTCCTCGCCGAGCTTGCCGCCCGCGGCGGCCACGCGCCGCAGCCGGTGATGATGCTGTGGTCGCCGGCACTCGCCGTCGTTCCGGTGACGATCCATGTGTCGGTCCGCCAGGCATTGGCGCAATTGACGACCGACCTGATCGTGTCGACCGCGCGGATCGTGGTTGCGGACATGAAGGCGCGGTTCGGCATGGCGGCACCGCGGCTCGCCATCGCCGGCCTCAACCCGCATGCCGGCGAAGACGGTACGCTCGGCATGGAAGACGTCGAGATCGTCGCGCCCGCGGTCGAGATCCTGCGCCGCGAAGGCATCGTTGCCCGGGGCCCGCTGCCGGCCGACACCATGTTCCACGCTGCCGCGCGCAAGACCTATGATTGCGCGCTCTGCATGTATCACGACCAGGCGCTGATCCCGATCAAGACCGTCGCGTTCGAGGACGCCGTCAACGTCACGCTGGGACTGCCGTTCATCCGGACCTCGCCCGATCACGGCACCGCGTTCGACATCGCTGGCACCGGCAAGGCCAATCCCTCGAGCCTGATCGCTGCGCTCCGGCTCGCCGCGCGCATGGCCGCGGCATCAAGCTAAGTGAGCGCGATCGACGATCTGCCACCGCTGCGCGACATCATTCGCGAGCACTCGCTGTCGGCACGCAAATCGCTCGGCCAGAATTTTCTGCTCGATCTCAATCTCACCGCACGCATCGCCCGCGCCGCGGGTCCGCTGGAAGACTCCACCGTGATCGAGGTCGGGCCCGGCCCCGGCGGACTGACGCGCGCATTGCTGGCGCTCGGCGCCAAGCGCGTGATCGCGGTCGAGCGCGACGAGCGTGCGATCGACGCACTGGACTATGTCGTCAAGCGCTACCCCGGCCGCATCGAGATCGTGCATGGCGATGCGCAGAGCTTCGATCCACGTCCCTTGCTTGACGGCGGCAAGGCCAAGATCGTCGCGAACCTGCCCTACAACATCGCAACGCAGCTCCTGGTCGACTGGCTGTCGATCGAGCCGTGGCCGCCCTGGTACGACACCATGGTCTTGATGTTCCAGCGCGAGGTCGCCGAGCGCATCGTCGCCCATGAAGACGAGGAAGCGTATGGCCGGCTCGCGGTGCTCGCCAACTGGCGCGCCGAGACCAAGATCCTGTTCGACATCTCGCCCGCTGCCTTCGTGCCGCAGCCGAAGGTCACCTCCTCGGTGGTACGATTGATGCCGCGCGCTGCGCCCGAGCCGTGCGACCGCCGCATGCTCGAGCAGGTCGCGGCTGCCGCCTTCGGCCAGCGCCGCAAGATGCTGCGCCAGAGCCTGAAATCCCTGTCGGTCGATCCGGCGCGGCTTGCTGCCGCAGCCGATATCGACGCGACGCGACGCGCGGAAACCATTCCGGTCGCCGGCTTTGTTGCCATGGCGAGGGAATTGGCCGATATACGGTCCACAAAATAGAACAACAGGAGAAAACGTAATGGCGCGCATGGTTCGCCAATCCCTCGTCAAATTCGATGCACCGCTGTGCGAAACCATCGTCGACACGCCGAAGCCCCAGGGACGCGAAGTGCTCGTGCGCATCGAGCGCTGCGGCCTGTGCCATTCCGATCTCCACATCCAGGACGGTTACGCCGATCTCGGCGGCGGCAAGAAGCTCGACACCACCCGCGGCATGACCCTGCCCTTCACGCTCGGCCATGAGATCGCGGGTATCGTCGACGAGGTCGGCCCCGACGCGCCGAAGGACCTGGTCGGCACGAAGAAGGCGGTCTTCCCCTGGATCGGCTGCGGCCAGTGCCGCGACTGCCTCGCCGGCGACGAGAACCTCTGCGTCAAGCAGCGCTTCCTCGGCGTCTCGATCGACGGCGGCTTCGCCACCCACGTACTGGTGCCCGACGCAAAATACCTGCTCGACCACGATCCGCTGCCGGTCAATCAGGCTGCCACGTTGATGTGCTCCGGCGTCACCGCCTACGGCGCGCTGAAGCGCCTGGTCGATCGTCCGCGCCAGCGCAATCTCTTGCTGATCGGTCTCGGCGGCGTCGGCATGATGGGCCTGTCGTTCGCGCAGGCGATGTTCAAGCAGCCGATCACGGTTGCCGATCTCAGCCCCGCGGCACGCGAGACCGCACTGAAGAACGGCGCGGCGGCCGCCTACGACCCGGCGGAGCCCGATGTCGTCAAGCGCATGCTGAAGGAGAGCGACGGCGGTTTCGACGGCGTGGTCGACTTTGCCGGCAACGAAAAGTCGATGGCATTTGCGGTGTCGACGGTTGCACGCGGCGGCAAGATCGTGGTGTCCGGCCTGATGGGCGGCCAGTTCACGCTGCCGATGGTGCAGTGGGTCTACAAGCGCATGACCATCGAAGGCTTCATGGTGGGCACGCTTGCCGAGGGCCAGGAGTTGATGGCGCTCGCGCGGGCCGGCAAGATCAAGCCGACGCCGATGAAGGAAGAGCCGATGGCCGACGTCCAGAAATGGATCGAGGAGCTGCGCGCCGGCAAGGTCGTGGGACGCATCGTATTGAAGAACTAAAGGCATGATCCGGAAAAGTGTAGCGGTTTTCCCTCGCGACAAACGCGGAGCGTTTGCGCGGAGATCATGCTCTTAGGACGCTAAAGCGCGTCATCGCGCTTTGGCCGACGTCCCGCCGACCTCGCCCGACCAAAAATGGGGGAGGACACGAATGAGGAGGAGACGTTCGACGATCCAGGCATGGGCGGCGCTCGCGCTCGCCCTCGCCGTGACGCCGGCCCTTGCGCAAAAGCATTACGGGCCCGGCGTCGCCGACCGCGACATCAAGATCGGCACCACGACGCCCTATAGCGGTCCGGCATCGGCCTATTCGGCCGGCGCGATCTCGATCACCGCCTATTTCGCGATGATCAACGATCAGGGCGGCGTCAACGGCCGCAAGATCAACTTCGTCAGCCTCGACGATGCCTACAGCCCGCCCAAGACGGTCGAGCAGATCCGCCGCCTGATCGAGAGCGACGAGGTGCTGTTCCTCGTCAACCCGGTCGGCACGGCACCCAACATGGCGGTGGTGAAATACATCAACCAGAAGCAGGTGCCGCATCTCTTCGTCGGATCCGGTGCAACGATCTTCAACGATCCCGAGCGTTATCCGTGGACGATGAGCTGGACGCCGCATTACGCGTCCGAAGGCGAGATTTACGCCAGGTACATCCTGTCGACGCTACCGGACGCCAGGATCGGCATCCTCGCGCAGAACGACGATCTGGGCCGCGACTACATACTCGGCTTCAAGCGCGGGCTTGGCGACAAGGCTGCGGCGATGATCGTGTCGCAGCAGGCCTACAACACCAGCGATCCCACCGTGGATTCGCAGATCGTGTCGCTGAAGGCCGCAGGCGCCAACGTGCTGTTCATCGCCGCGGTGCCGAAATTCGCAGCGCAAGCGATCCGCAAGGCCTACGATATCGACTGGCACCCGCAGGAATTCCTCTCCAGCGTCGGCTCCTCGATCGCTGGTGCAATCCGCCCCGCGGGCTTCGAGGCCGCCAAGGGCGTGATCTCCGCGGCCTATCAGAAAGACCCAGCCGATCCGCAGTGGAAGGACGATCCAGCCATGCAGGCATGGAACGTCTGGATGGACAAGTACAACCCGCATGTCGACAAGAGCGACTACTACGCACCCTACGGCTACAACATCGGCTACGCGGTGGTGCAGATCCTCAAGCAGTGCGGTAACGACCTGACGCGCGAGAACGTCATGAAGCAGGCCTCCCATCTCGACATGGAGCTGCCGTTGCTGCTGCCCGGCATCCGCCTGCGGACCTCGCCGACCGACCTGCGGCCGATCAAGCAAATGCGTCTGGTCCGCTTCAACGGCGAGCGCTACGTGCTGTTCAGCGACGTGCTCGAAAGCAACTAACGTGCTTGGACGAACCGGCGTCGGCCGAACCTGTCGCTGGAACCTGGTGTCGTCGCGCGCTTTGGAATCCGGCGTGCCGCTGCGCAGCCAGGCAGTCGGTTCCTCAGCCACGGGCTTGCCGCAATTGCGGCACGCCGCGAGCCTCAATTAAGCCCTACCCGTTCCGGATTTGCGGCGCATTGCGACCCAACTCTTTACCGAGATTGGCATCACCAGCGTTTGCGTAAAAAAAGAAATACCGGGGACGTGTATGTCAAATCGTTCAGCGAAATTCGCTGCGGCGCTCGCCGCCAGCATGTTGGCCGGCGCCAACTTCGGCGCCGTGGCCCAGAACGCCGCCACTCCGGCGGCAACCAACACGGCCGATGCCAAGACGGCCGACACTTGCCAGCCGGCGCCGAAGGGAACCGCGCCGGCGGGAAGCCATTGGTTCTATCACCTCGACCGCAGCACCCAGAAGAAGTGCTGGTACCTCGGTGACGCCAAGAACAAGGTTGTTGCCAAGACCGCCACTGCGCAGCAGCAGCCGGTGGCCGCGCCCGACACGGCGACAGCCGACGCCACGCCGCCGCAGAGCCAGCCAGCGCCGGCGCCGCAGCCGGCGATGCGCAAATCGGTTGCCAACGCCCATGCCGAGTGGCCCTCGCCACAGGCCGCCGCCGCGCCCGTCGCGAGCGCAGATGCAGGTCAGGCCACCAATCCGGCCGGGGCTGCTGCGTCACCCGACGCGAACGCCCAGCCATCAGAGGTGAACGCCAGGTGGCTCGACGCATCGAGCATGGCCGGAACCAACGGAACCCGCCACGCCGCGGACCAGCCGACTGTGGTCGCGCAGGCCGATGCGACGCCGCAGCAAGCGGCCGCGCCGGCAGCTGCCGCTACGGCCGAGGCGTCCGCGGAGAAATCGTCCTCGACGCAGATGCTGCTGATCGTGATGGTCGGCGCCCTGGCGCTGGCCGGTCTCGTCAGCGCGCTGGTGTTCCGGCTGACCCGGACACGGACGCCGCCCTACCAGATCAAGGACGAGTGGCAAGCGCCCTGGGATTCACTCCACACCGAGCCGGCGCCGCCGATGGCCGTCGTCAGCCGCGACCGTCCGCAACGCCTGTCGCAGGTGCCCCCTCGCCGCGCCGAGACGCCGGTTGCTCGCCGCGAGACGGCGCGCGAGCCGGATCAAACCGAGCAGGACAACAAGCAGATCGCGGCGATGCTGCAGCGGCTGGCGCGCAGCGCGGCGAACTAGGCTTCGCTCGGAAACATGGTAATCAGTCGTGATGCGATCCCTTGCGATCGCATCACGATCGAGGTCAGCTATTTCTCGAGCTGACGCTGCAGGCCGCGCACGAATTCGGTAAGGCCGGTGCGGCGCTCACGCTTCAGCCGCTCGGCCTTCAGGATCGACTGCACCTCGGCAAAGGCGTCGTCGACGTTCTGGTTGACGACGATGTAGTCGTATTCGGCCCAATGGCTCAGCTCATGGCTGGCACGGTTCATCCGCCCGCGGATGACCTCCTCCGAATCCTGCGCGCGGGTGTGCAGCCGCTTCTCGAGATCGGCGGCTGACGGCGGCAGGATGAAGACCCGCACGACGTCGACGCTGGCCTTCTGGTGCAGCTGTTGCGTGCCTTGCCAATCGATGTCGAAAAGGACATCCTGCCCGACCGATAGCGCCGCCTCGACCGGGACGCGTGGTGTGCCGTAGAGATTGTCAAACACGGTCGCCCATTCGAGCAGCTCGCCCTGCTTGACCATCGTCTCGAACTTCGGCTTGTCGACGAAGAAATAGTCGCGGCCGTTGACCTCGCCTGGGCGCATCGGCCGCGTGGTCGCCGACACCGACATTTTCAGGCCCGGCTCGCGCTCAAGCAACATGCGCGACAGCGTCGTCTTGCCGGCGCCCGAAGGCGACGACAGCACGAACATCAGTCCGCGCCGCTCAACGCCGTCAAAACCCTGCGCCGTCATCGTTCACTCCAGATTCTGGACCTGTTCGCGGAACTGCTCGACCACGTTCTTCATTTCAAGGCCGGTATTGGTCAGCTCGACGTCGTTCGACTTCGAGCAGCAGGTGTTGACCTCGCGATTGAATTCCTGGGCGAGGAAGTCGAGCCGCCGGCCGACCGGGCCGCCCTTGCCGATCATCTCACGTGCCTGGGTGATGTGCGAGGCGATGCGGTCGAGCTCCTCGCGGATATCAGCCTTGGTGGCGATCAGGATCGCCTCCTGGCTGAGCCGGTCGGCATCGAAGCGATCGGAGGTCTCGAGCAATGCTGCGATCTGCTCGGCAAGCCGCGCCTTGATCGCCTCGGGCTTGCGGCCGGGCGCCGTCTCGGCGCGCTTGGCGAGCCGCTCGATCTCGTCCATGCGCTGCATCAGGATCTGGCCCAGCGCATCGCCCTCGCGGCGGCGCATCTCGACGAGGCTCGTGAGCGCCTGCTCGAAGGCCTTGGCCGCAGCCTCCCGCGCCGCCTTGTCCTCGTCCTCGTTGCTGTCAGGCTCGACCACCTCGATGACGCCCTTGATGCCGAGCAGACCATCGATGCTCGGCGCCACCGCGTCGATCCGCTGCGCGAGCTCGCCTGCGACCTTCACGACAGCGGCCAGCACGTCCTCGTTGATCCGGATCGTCTGCGCCGCATCGGTGCGCTTGACGCTCAGATTGGCGTAGACCGTGCCACGCGACAGCAACTCGCCGGCGCGCTTCTTGGCCAGGGCTTCGAGCTCGTCCCAGCCCGGCGGCAGCCGCAACCGCAGGTCAAAGCCCTTGGCGTTGACCGACTTCAGCTCCCACTCGAACGTATAGGGACCGCTCGCACCATGGCTTCGGGCAAAGCCGGTCATGCTCGACAGCGCCATCGCGTGAAACTCTCCAACAGAAGGATATGGGACTAACCCGGAGCCTGAAGACTCGTGGGCAGCCGGTGCAACTTTAAAACGGATTCCATGAAAGTGGAATTACGTCCACCTCCGGGAATGTGAAGCTATCGCTGCACAACGGGCGGCGAAGTGGTCTGCTGGGCTGCGCCCTGCCGACCGCTGCGCGGCGGCTTCTTTTGATTGCCAGGCTTCGGCGGCGTGGCCGCCGTGGGATTGGTGTCCGCTGCCCCGGGCGCTGCGGCGGCCGGCGCCGGATCGTCCGCAGGCTCGACGGTGTCGTTCTGGATCTGCTTTTCCGACGCGCGCAGCTTGGCTACATTCTTCGCGTGCTGATCGTAGGTTTCCGTGAAGGCGTGGCCGCCGGTCCCGTCGGCAACGAAGAACAGGTCGCGGGTGCGCGCCGGATTGGCGGTCGCCTCCAGCGAGGCGCGGCCGGGATTGGCGATCGGTCCGGGCGGCAGGCCGTCAATCACATAGGTGTTGTAGGGCGACGGCTGCGTGATCTCACTGCGCTTGATCGGGCGCCCGAGCGTTCCCTTGCCGCCCACCAGTCCGTAGATGATCGTCGGATCGGACTGCAGCTTCATCCGTTGCCGCAGCCGATTGACGAACACGGCGGCAACGCGGCTGCGCTCGTCGGCGCGGCCGGTTTCCTTCTCGACGATCGAGGCCAGCGTCACCAGTTGATCCGGCGATTTCAGCGGCAAGTCGGTGTTGCGACGTTCCCAGATTTCGGCGAGCACGCGCTTCTGCGCCTGCTGCAAGCGCTGGATCACCTGGTCGCGCGTGGTGCCGCGCGGGAATTTGTAGGTCTCCGGCAGCAGCGTGCCTTCGCGCGGAATCTCGCGCACCGAACCGGTGAAGATGTCGTTGTCGGAGAGCCGCGTCACGATCTGCTCCGAGGTCAGGCCCTCCGGGATCGTGATGGCGTGCTGCACCACCTTGCCGTCGACGATGGTGGCAATGACGTCACGCAGGCTGGCATTCTTCTGGAACGAGTATTCGCCGGGCTTGAGATCGGAACTCGCCTTCAGCGCAAACACGCCACCGATGAAGACCCACGGATTGACGTTGATCACGCCCTCGCGCGACAGCACGTCGGCGATGTCACGCTTGCCGGCACGCGCGGGGATGTTGACGATCTTGTCTTCCTGCAGCGGTCCCGGCGATTCCAGCGCTTGCTTGCCGTAGTAATACGTCGCTCCGGCGCCGAGCATCAGGATGATCAGGATCGTGAAGATGGCATTGCCGACGATCACGAAGGGATTGCGGGCGCGATCCGAGCGCTTGGGCGGCGGCGGAACCTGTTCGGGCTCCAGCGCGGCACGTGGACTCCTCGGTGAAATGGGCGGCCTCTCACTCATCGATGCAAACCAATATCCTGCCGGTTGAATCGTGGCCGGACAAACCCCTGTCCTGCCAATAGCATACGCCCGCTATTAGGAGTCACCGCGGAATACGGCAAAACGGTGGACTAGTTCTAAAGTCCCGTTCCGATCGCGTCGGAACGGGACTTTGGATTCTTGTTCTGACGCGTTTTCTTCACTTCGCTCGAAAACGCTCTCAAGACCTACTAATTGGTCACGCGCTGCACGATCACGGAGGCATTGGTGCCGCCGAAACCGAAGGAATTGGACAGCGCCACATTCACGTCACGCTTGCGCGACGTATGCGGCACGAGATCAATCGCCGTTTGCACCGACGGATTGTCGAGATTGATGGTCGGTGGCACCACGTTATCGCGAATCGCCAGGATCGCGAAGATCGCCTCGATCGCGCCGGCCGCACCGAGCAGATGTCCGGTTGCGGACTTGGTCGACGACATCGAAACCTTCGAAGCTGCATTGCCGAGCAGACGCTCGACCGCGCCGAGCTCGATCTCGTCGCCGACCTGCGTCGAAGTGCCGTGCGCATTGATGTAGTCGAGATCGGATGCCGCGAGGCCGGCGCGCTTCAACGCCATGCTCATGCTGCGGAAGCCGCCATTGCCGTCCGGCGGCGGCGAGGTGATGTGGAAGGCATCGCCCGAGAGGCCGTAGCCGGTGACCTCGGCGTAGATCTTCGCGCCGCGCCGCTTCGCATGCTCGTATTCCTCGAGCACGAGAACGCCGGCACCCTCGCCCATCACGAAGCCGTCGCGATCCTTGTCGTAGGGGCGCGATGCCTTTGTCGGGGTGTCGTTGAAGCCGGTGGACAGCGCACGCGCGGAACAGAAGCCGGCGATGCCGATGCGGGAGATCGGCGATTCGGCGCCGCCCGCAACCATCACCTCGGCGTCCCCGAGTGCGATCAACCGCGCCGCATCGCCGACCGCATGCGCGCCGGTCGAGCACGCCGTGACGACGGCATGGTTCGGACCCTTCAGGCCGTGCTCGATCGAGACGTAGCCGGACGCTAGATTGATCAGGCGGCCCGGAATGAAGAAGGGAGAGACCCTGCGCGGTCCGCGCTCCTTGAGGAGCACCGCGGTTTCGGCAATGCCCGTGAGGCCGCCGATGCCCGAACCGATCATCGTGCCGGTGGCGAACTGGTCCTCGTCGGACTTCGGATGCCAGTCGGCATCGTCCAGCGCCTGCCTGGCCGCGCACATCGCGTAGATGATGAAGTCGTCGACCTTGCGCTGGTCTTTCGGCTCCATCCACTGATCGGGATTGAAGGTGCCGTTGGAGCCGTCGCCTCGCGGAATGTAGCAGGCGACCTGGCTCGGCAGGTCGGACACTTCGAACGTGTCGATCTTCTTGCCGCCGCTGTCTCCGGCGAGGATACGCGCCCAAGTTGCGTCAACGCCGCAGCCGAGCGGTGTAAGCATGCCCAGCCCCGTGACGACAACCCGTCTCATTTCCACGTCTCCGGCCAGCAATGGGCAGCTAATAATAAGAAGCCGGGGGACCGCTCGATCGCGGTCCGTCCGGCCCCATCAAATTCGCGATCGGCGTCAGCTCTTCGCGTTCTTCTCGAGAAACTTGGTCGCGTCGCCGACGGTCAGGATCGTCTCCGCCGCGTCGTCGGGAATCTCGCAACCGAATTCTTCTTCGAAAGCCATCACGAGCTCGACCGTGTCGAGGCTGTCGGCGCCGAGGTCGTCGATGAAGCTCGCGCTATCGATCACCTTCTCGGGTTCGACACCAAGGTGCTCGACCACAATCTTCTTAACCCGCTCGCCAATCTCACTCATCGTTCAACCTCGTTGTTCCATTGGACCCGACCCCAAGACGATACGAGCCATCGTGGTCGTCTCGATTACTCAGTCGCGCATAGTCTTGATTCGGCCCGGTCGTAGCCGACTAAAGCCCCGGCGAACGGCAGGCGTCGCCACGCCAATATACAGGGTTTCAAAATCCTGCAATGGCGTTCTTTGCCCATCCATGGGGGGTTCAGCTACCATACTTCCAAAGCCTTGACTACACGCCTGAACCGGCTCCCGAAAACGGCTTTTCGCCGCATTGCGAGAGCCAGCAACCAGCTCAAATCATAGCCATCCCGCCGTTGACGTGAATCGTCTGTCCGGTGACGTAGGCCGCCTCGTTCGAGGCCAGATAGACCGCCGCGGCAGCGATATCCTCGGGCGTGCCAAGCCGCGCCGCAGGAACCTTTGCCAGAATGGCTTCGCGCTGCTTGTCGTTCAGCGCATCCGTCATCGGCGTCTTGATGAAGCCCGGCGCGATGCAGTTGGCGGTCACGCCGCGCTTGGCGTATTCGGCGCCCAGCGTCTTGATCAGGCCGATGATGCCGGCCTTCGAGGCGGTGTAGTTGCCCTGCCCCGGATTGCCGGTGACCCCGACGATCGAGGTGATCGCGATGATGCGGCCGAAGCGCTTGCGCATCATCAGTTTGGTCGCCGCGCGTGCAAGGCGGAATGTTGCGGTCAGGTTGACCGCAATGACGTCGTCCCAGTCCTCGTCGCGCAACTGCACGAACAAATTGTCGCGGGTGATGCCGGCATTCGCGATCAGGATGTCGACCTGTCCCATCGCAGCTTCCGCTGCCGGCACCAGTGCCTCGACATCATCTTTGCTGGAGAGATTGCACGGCAGCACGTGAACGCGCTCGCCGAGCTTGGCCGCAAAGCCGTCCAGCACCTCGCGCCGCGTCCCCGAAATCGCCACCGTCGCGCCCTGCGCATGCAGCGCCTGCGCGATCGCGCCGCCGATGCCGCCGGTTGCCCCGGTGACGAGCGCCGTCTTGCCAGTCAGATCAAACATCGAATTCTCCTTCCGGCTCCTTACGCCGAAGCTGCCAGCGCATCCTTGGCTGCAGCAATATCGTTCGGGCCGCCGACCGACACGCCGACCGCGCCATCGGCGATGCGCTTGACGAGACCGCTCAGCACCTTGCCGGCGCCGATCTCGAAGAACCGCGTCACGCCCTGCCCTGCCATATAGGCAACCGACTCGCGCCAGCGAACGGTGCCGGTGACCTGCTCGACCAGGCGGCGGCGGATCTCGTCCGGATCAGTAATGGCCGACGCCAGGACGTTGGAGACCAGCGGCGCTGCGGGCGGCTTGATGGTGACGCCGGCCAGCGCCTGCGCCATCGCATCGGCGGCCGGCTGCATCAGCTTGCAATGGAACGGCGCCGACACCGGCAGCAGCATGGCGCGCTTGGCGCCCTTGGTCTTGGCGATCTCGACCGCGCGATCGACGGCGGCCTTGTCGCCGGAGACCACCACCTGGCCGCCGCCATTGTCGTTGGCGGCCTGGCAGACCTGGCCCTGCGCCGCCTCGTTGGCAACCGCCACCGCCGCCTCGTAATCGAGTCCGAGCAGCGCGGCCATCGCGCCGGCGCCGACCGGCACCGCCTTCTGCATCGCAAGCCCGCGGGTGCGCAGCAGCCGCGCGGTGTCGCTGACGGTCAGGCTGCCGGCAGCGGCCAGTGCCGAATACTCGCCGAGCGAGTGCCCGGCGACGAAGGCCGCGTTGCGGCCGACCGAAAAGCCGGCTTCGCTCTCAAGCACGCGCAAGGTGGCGATCGAGACCGCCATCAGGGCCGGCTGGGCATTTTCGGTGAGCTGCAGCGTCTCCGCCGGACCATCCCAGATGATCGCGGTCAGCTTCTCGCCCAGCGCGGAATCGACCTCGTCGAACACGGCCTTCGCGACCGGAAAGGCGTCGGCCAGGGCCTTGCCCATGCCAATCGCCTGCGAGCCCTGCCCGGGAAACGTAAATGCTGCCGTCATCGGCGCTCCCTACCTTGTTGAGCGTGATCTCCGCGCAAGCGCCGCGCGCTTGCCGCAGGGGAAAACGGTATCCGCGTCGCGCGAAACGCGCCACAGCGGGTCCAGACCCTGCCTTGCAACCGGCCTCGGACCGGGCCGTAAGACACTGATGGGGGGCGCGATGTCAAGCCGCGCGCGCGGAACCCTGGGGATGCCGGGCCGGCCCTGCCCTAAAATCCCCCGGCATTCTGGTCGGCGTTAACCTCGGCGCCGGCCCTTGCCCGGCGCGCGCTGTTGACCAGCTTGCCCGGGCGGTCTTCCCGATCGGGCTTGGCGGTCGCCAGCCGCAGCACGGCGGCGTAGCCCGGCTGGACTTCCATCCGGTCGGCGTGGCGGCTTCCGCTCAGGATACGATGGACGCGCGGCAGGTTGTAACAGGGCACGTAGAACAGCACATGATGCTCGAGGTGATAGTTCACGTAATAGGGCGCGATGAACAACCGCTCGAGGACATTGGCCCGCGTGGTGCGGGTGTTGCGCAACGGATCGGAGCTGTCGGGCACGACGGCATGTTCGGCGATGTTGCGGATGCGCGTGATCACCATCATCCAGGTCAGCAGCGGGACCAGCCACAACAGCGGATAGGCCCACCACACGCCGGCGGCGGCAAGGCCCGCGAACAGCAGCGCATTGGTGACGCATTGCGGCCCGAGCTTCTGCCAGAAGCTGGCGGCACGCTGCGACAACGGCCACTCCTTCGGTCCGATCGCATTGAGCAGCTGCGCCTTGCGCTGCTGGTAGCCGGTCTGTCCGGTGATATCGCGGAAGAATTTCCGGCGATAGCTCATCCTGGTGATCGGAAACGGCGCTGACAGCACGAGATCCGGATCATCTTCCTGCTGCGTCCGGGCGTGATGCTGCAAATGATAGCGGCGATAGCCGCGGGTTTCGGCGAAGATCGGATAGGCGCAGAACCATTGGCTCAGCGTGAGATTGGTCTTCTCGTCCGCCGAGAGACAGCCATGCGCGCCGTCATGCATCAGGATCGCAAGTCCGAGCTGGCGCGAGCCGATGATCGCGACCGCAAGCAGATAGGTCAGCGGATTGGGCCACCACGCCACCAGCGCGATGGCGCCCAGGATCAGCACCCAGGCATGTGCGATCAGCGCGACGCCCTTCCAGGTCGTGCGCTCGCGCACCGCGACCAGTTCATCTTCGGTGAGGAAATCGCGGGCTCGCATGCGAAGTGCGGTCATCAGTCTGTCTCCCCGTCCGTTGAGGATGAATTGTCGCGATCGCCGACCAGGCGCAGGCGCGCTCCATCATTGGCCGGCGTCGTTGTTGCAGTTGCCTGCTCGCCGAGCGCGCGCAGCAATTCGCGGCACATCTCCTCGGCGGCGCGGCCCATGGCGAAACCTTCGACGATCACGCCGATCGCAATCGCCCAAAAGCGCCGCGAGCTCTCTTCGGGGGCGCGCAGCGAGCGCCAGCCGTGCCGCTCGACCTGGCCCGCATAGGCGCGCGCGCCTTCGCTGTGCAGGCGCTCGATGGTGCGTTCGACCAGCGGCGCCAGGTCCTGCCGGCGCCGCGTCAGCGTCAGCGCCTCGGCGAAAAAGGCGACCGTGTCGGTCGCGGTCACGGCCTCGGCCAGGGCACGGGTGTATTCGCGCGGCGTGTGGGCCTTCAGGGCAGCCTGCTCGGTCGCGCGCGCGAGATAAAGCATGTCGCGGCTGGCGGCTTCGACGAACAGCGCCTCCTTGGTGCGGAAGTAATAGGTGATCTGGCTCGGGAAGGCGTCCGCGGCTGCGGCGATATCGGAGATCGAGGTGCCCGAGAGCCCGCGCTCCTTGAACAGGCGGCTGGCGGCATCGAGCAGCAGCGAGCGCATCTTGCGCCCCGCCGACCGCGTCGCGCGGACCGCGTGCTTCGGATCGGGCGCAGACATGCCGCTGGCGGTCTCCGAACCCATAATCCTTCATCCTCTCGGAGATATTTGTATGACATACAAACAAAGAAATCAAGATGGAACCGGCAAAGTTGCGCAGAACGGCCTCGCGGGCTACGACCTCGCGCAAATCCGCAAGCCGCGGACCCATCGCGGACCCTTGCTTTCGCGGCCAAAATCCGTATAAGCGCGCCATTCGTGGGCTCCGGCCGGGAGCTGAACGGACGGTCTCAGCAAACTCACGCGTCGATTTTCTCACACGTTGATTTTGATGTGGCAGGGCCAGTCGGCCCGTCGTCCCGTGCTCCCGCCTTCTGAGCAGCTCGAGTCCTTTCCGAAGGTCTCGAAGGGCTTGTCGCCGGAAACCGCGCCAACACAGGAAAGGACAACCATGCCTCTTTACGAGCATGTTTTTCTCGCGCGTCAGGATGCGAGCACCCAGCAGGTGGATGAGCTGACGGCCCAGATGACGGGCATCGTCGAACAGGGCGGCGGCAAGGTCACCAAGACCGAGAGCTGGGGCGTGCGCTCCCTCACCTACCGCATGAACAAGAACCGCAAGGCGCATTTCGTGCTGATGAACATCGACGCTCCGTCGGCTGTCGTCACCGAGATCGAGCGCCAGGAGCGGATCAACGAAGACGTCATCCGTTACCTCACCGTGCGCGTCGAAGAGCACGAGGAAGGCCCGTCTGCGATGATGCGCAAGGCCGACCGTGACCGCGAGCGCGATGACCGTGGCGGTGGCTTCCGTGGCGACCGCGAAGGCGGTTTCCGTGGTGACCGCGAAGGTGGTGGTTTCCGTGGCGACCGTGGCCCGCGCCGTCCGCGCGAAGAAGAAGCTGCGACCGAGGAGTAATGAATCATGGCTGATGCTGGTGCCCGCCGTCCGTTTTTCCGTCGTCGCAAGTCCTGCCCGTTCACGGGCGCGAATGCGCCGAAGATCGACTACAAGGATTCCAAGCTGCTGATGCGTTACGTCTCCGAGCGCGGCAAGATCGTGCCGAGCCGCATCACGGCCGTGTCCGCCAAGAAGCAGCGTGAACTCGCCCGCGCCATCAAGCGCGCGCGCTTCCTCGGCCTGCTGCCCTACGTGATCCGCTAAATCGTTTCCGGCCGGCGGCACTGCCGCCGGCCGTTATTCTCATAAGGCTTCCGGGTCATCCGGTCGCCGATGGTTGGGGTTCTCGAAGCAGGACCCCTAACCGCTCAAAGGGGGCGGGACAGCTGATGATCGCGATATTCACAGTTGCACTTGCAGCCGGCGCCGCGTCGGCGCTGATGTTCGCCTCGATCAGTTCGGGCGTGCTGATCTCGTTGCTGCTCGCCTATTCTGCTCCGTTGCCGCTGCTGGTGGTCGCGCTCGGCTGGGGTCCGCTTGCCAGTGTCGTCAGCGGCATTGTCGCGACCGCCGCCCTGACGACCCTCTCCGGCCTGTTCCGCGGCATCAAATTCGCGCTTGGGGTCGCATTGCCGGCTTGGTGGCTCGGCCATCTCGTCCTGCTCGGACGACCGCACAATACCGCAACTCCGACAGATCGCGCTGGTAATCTCGAGTGGTATCCGATCGAACGGATACTGATCTGGATTCTGGTCATAGCGGTTCTTACCACTGTGAGCATCCTGCTGCCGTTCGGTATCGACGCCGACGCGATCGCCGAGACCGTGCGGCAGGCCTTGCAGGTGGTGGCGCGTCAAGCCGAAACCGATTGGACGCCCGAGCAGATCACGTTTCTCGCCAAGCTGTTTGCCTACCTTGCTCCGCTGTTCCTGCCGATGAGCGTGACGCTGATGTTCACGCTGAACCTTTGGCTCGCGGCGAAGGTCGCGCTGACGTCCGGGCGCCTGCATCGGCCCTGGACCGACCTGCGGAACATCGTGCTGCCGCCGGTCGCGCTCGCGGTCCTGGCAGCCGCCGTCGCTCTCTGCTTTGCGGGCGGCACTATCGCGATGCTCGCTGAGACCGTCGCGGGTGCGTTGCTGTTCGCCTACGCAATCGTCGGCTTTGCCGCCCTGCATATCCTCACATTGTCGGCGCGCAACCGCACGTTCTGGCTGGCCTGTGTCTATGTCCTCGCCGTCATGTTCTACGTGCCCGTCCTCGTAATGGCCGCGCTTGGCGTCGCCGACGCCGTGCTCGGACTGCGGCAGCGCTTTCTGCAAACCAGACCGCCGCCTCTGCCGGCGGAGTGAAATTCGATCCAACCACTCAAACCGATACTTAGCATCTCAAAGGAGAACGAAAATGGAAGTCATTCTGCTCGAACGCGTTGCCAAGCTTGGCCAGATGGGTGAAGTCGTGCGCGTCAAGGACGGGTTCGCCCGCAACTTCTTGCTGAAGCGCGGCAAGGCGCTGCGCGCCACCGAGGCGAACCGCGCCAAGTATGACGGCATGAAGGCCGAGCTCGAGGCCAACAACATCAAGGCCAAGGGCGAAGCCGCCGTGGTCGCCGAGAAGATCGACGGTCGCGACATCATCATCATCCGCCAGGCCTCCGAGTCCGGCCAGCTGTTCGGCTCAGTCACGGTGCGCGACATCGTCACCGCGCTGGCCGCCGACGGCGTCACGGTTTCCCGTCCGCAGGTCTGGCTCGACTCGCCGATCAAGGTGATCGGCCAGCAGAAGGTCACGATCGCGGTTCACCCCGAAGTCGAGACCAGCGTCACCGTGACGGTCGCCCGCTCCGCCGAAGAGGCCGAGCGCATCAAGCGCGGCGAGGACATCTCGACCCGCCAGGAAGACCAGGACGCCGCCGCCGAGGCGCTCGCCGCTGCCGGCGAATTCTTCGATCCGGAAGCCCAGCACGACGACGAAGCCGCGCCGGCCCCGGCTGCCGAAGAGAAGTAAGCTTCTCGCGATCGCTCTATCGACTGAAGCCCGGCCTCATCAGGCCGGGCTTTGGATTCGTGACGCCGCCTGATCGTCGAGCATGGCGATCGATGCCAGTGCCGTCGCGGTATGCTTCTCCTTGCCGTCGATGACGCAGAACACGTCGGCTGCAACGACGGCGACCTGACGGCCCGGCTTGATCACGCGCGCGCGGCAGATCAGACGATCGCCCGACGCCGGCGACAACAGGTTCAACTTGTACTCCGCCGTCAGCGCCGGCTGGCCGCGCGATGTCGCCGCCGCAATCGTGGTGGCGTTGTCGACCAGGAACGCGGTCACCCCGCCATGAAAAAGGCCGTGCTGCTGCAACAGCTCCGGCCGCCGGTCGACGGCGAGCGTGCACGCACCGCGCGACAGCTCGGCCACTTCAGCACCGACCAGCCCCATGAAGCCCTGACGGCCGACATTGTCGCGAATTCGCGTCGCGATCGGCGCAAAGTCCGGATCGGCTTGGTTCATGACGTTCCTCCTGTTCGCTTCGGCGCACCCGGCGCCACCACTGCGCGGATCGCGCAGGCGATCAGCGTCTCGACCTGTTCGCGCGGGTCGCCACTGTGGCGGCCCGACAGATAGGCACGGCAGAAGATCTGCGCCGGTCCGATGATCTGGCTGAAGAACAGCGTTGGACTCATCGGCAGCAATTCGCCGCGCGCGAGCAGCGGTGCGCGCCAGCGCTCGATGGCGTCTGTGAGCCGCGAATTCTCGGTGCGCTGCGCGCCGCGCACCTCCTCGCCCCACTCGCTGCGGGAAATCTCGAACAGGAACCGTGCCTCGCGCCTGTTGCTCACGACCCAATCGAGATGGGCGTGGATCAGCCGCGCCACGCCGTCGCTTGCGCCGCAGGTGTCGTCGACCGAGGTGATGATCGCGGCGTGATAGGTTTGCAGGATCTCCAGGAACAGGGTGCCGGCGAGCTCCTTCTTCGAGGTGAAGAAGTGGAAGAAGCTGCCGTTGGACGCGCGGGCGCGAGAGCGGATCTCGGCCACCGTCGCGCCCTCGAACCCGTCGCGGTCGAACACCGCCAGTCCCGCCGCCAGCAGATCTTCGCGCGCCGTGCTCACGCTGCCTCCTCGTCTAGATCAATACTCTAGAGTCGTACTCTAGTGACGGTCAAATGAATACGCCGGACCTCACGGCCCGGCGTTGGCGATTACTTCGAGGTCGGAGCTTCCGGCGTACCGGAGCCTGACGTTGTCGGGGGTGGAGGTGGCGGCGGCGGAGGCGCGGCGGCGGTTACCGGCGGCGTGGCCGGTGCCGGTGTGGGCGATGGGGCTGCGGCCGGCTCCGGTGCCGGCGTGACCTGCGGAACCGGGTCGGATCGCGCGGGAGCCGGTTCGCTGCCCGCATTGCTCTCGGGCGCATCGACCTTGGCCGTATCGGGCTGGGAGGACGGCTTTGCCGGCTTCTCGGCCTCACCCTTGTCCTCGCGCTTGACGGCGGTCCTGGGCTCATCGCCCGCGGCCTCGCCCTTGGGTGCGTCCTCGGACTTCGGCTCCTCGACGGGCTTGCCGCGACGGCCGTGCTTCTGACGCGACGGCTTGCCGTCGCCCGCGGCCTGCGGGGCCTGACCGTCGTCCGGCCTGGCACCCTCGGGCGCCTCGCTCGGGCGCGCCATGCGCTTGCCGCGGTGAGCAGAATGTCCTTCGGGATTCAAGCCGTCGGCGTCGGGCTTCGCCCCTTCCTGCGGCGAGGCACCCTGATTCTGCCGTCGGGTGGGACGCTCGGGCGGCTGCTCCGGCGACTGGTTCGCCTCCTGGCGGCCTTCCCTGCCCTTGGCGCCCTTCGGCAGATCCTTGGCCTGGTAGCGCGGGTCGTTAGCGCCGTTCGAAATCAGATAGGACGCAAGGATGCCGGCCATGTCGCTGGACGTCGTGTAGTGCTGGCGCAGGAAGCCCGGCAGCGAACCGGCTGGCACCGACTTCAAGAGGCCACGCGGGCTCTTGTGACAAACGGTGCAGGTACCTGCGAAGATCTGGGAGGGGCTTTTGCCGGCCTCGAGGTTTTGCGCTTCCGCCGATACGGCTGACAGGCAGCCAATCAAAAGCGTCACCGCCGCCAGACTGAGGGCTCGGCTCAACATTCCTTAAGTCTCCAGATTCCGGAAAAATCGCCGCCTGCGCCTCATGGATCGGCCGCGGCGGTCACCTTTTATCCGATTATCGCGCGAATGGAAGCGCGCGCGTGACGCATCCACGCAATTGTCACATTTTGGAATATCGGCTTTGACCACAACGCAATAGCGCGATCCAATTCCCTGCCTATCTTTGGATTGGGGACACATTGGAGTGATCAGCTCCGGTGGTGTCGGTGTGCAGCTTGCCGTTCCGTTGGTGTTCGATGGACCGATTGTTGCGATTTTTCTTGGGGCGCTTCATCCGCCGCGGGTCGATCACGTTCACGACCGCGAGCGGCGCCCAATTCAGCTGCGGTGACGGCACCGGCACGCCGGTCGCCGCGCGTTTCATGACCAGGGCAGCTGAAGTCCGCGTTCTGGTCGATCCGGAACTTTATCTCGGCGAAGCCTTCATGGACGGCTCGTTCGTGGTGGAGCGAGGCACCATCGCCGAGGTGCTGGCGGTCCTGATGGGCCAGGCGGCCATGCTGCCGAACTTTGCCAGGATGCAGGCCTGGGTGCGGTTCCTCGGACGGCGTGCCCAGCAGATCAATGTGCGTGGCCGCTCCAGGAGCAATGTCGCCCGCCACTACGATCTCGACGGCCGCCTCTATTCCCTCTTCCTCGATGCTGACAAGCAATACAGCTGTGCCTATTTCGAGGCGCCTGACGCGACGCTGGACGACGCCCAGCTCGCCAAGAAGCGCCACCTCGCCGCAAAACTCCTGGTCAAGCCCGGCCACCGCATCCTCGACATCGGTTCCGGCTGGGGCGGGCTCGGTCTCTATCTTGCCGAGATGAGCGGCGCCGACGTCACCGGCGTCACGCTGTCGACCGAGCAGCTGCAGATTTCCAACGCCCGGGCGGCGGAACGAAGCCTGGCAGATTCCGCGCGTTTCCTGATGCAGGATTACCGCGACATCCCCGGCCCGTTCGACCGTATCGTCTCGGTCGGCATGTTCGAGCACGTCGGGGTCGCCTACTACGAAACCTTCTTCAAGCGCTGCGCCGAGCTGCTGAGCGATGACGGTGTCATGGTGCTGCATTCGATCGGCCGCTCGACCGGTCCCGACGTCACCAGCCCCTGGATCCGGAAGTACATCTTCCCCGGCGGCTATATTCCGGCGCTCTCCGAGGTCATGCCGGCAATCGAGAAGGCCGGACTGCTGATCTGCGACATGGAGATCCTGCGGCTACACTATGCCGAGACGCTCAAGGCGTGGCGCGAGCGCTTCATGGCGCGGCGCGAGGAGGCGGTGCGGCTGTACGACGAGGCCTTTGCCCGGATGTGGGAATTCTACCTGGCGGCCTCGGAGATGTCGTTCCGGGTGCAGAACATGATGAACTTCCAGCTCCAGCTCACCAAGCGCCAAGGCGTCGTCCCGATCACCCGCGACTATATCGGGCACGAGGAAGCCCGGCTGCGGCTCAAGGAAGCCGGCGCCACCAAGCCCCGGCTGCAACTCGCCGGCGAGTGAGACCAAAACAACGGGTGCCGTTAATTGCGCAGGCTGTAGGCCGATCCGCAATGGGCAAAGGTCGGTGTCGGCCGCGCCAGATGGGCCACGGCGGCCGAGACCTGCCTTGCATCGCAGGAAACATTCCGGACCTCCGGACGCGCTGTCTGCTCCATGGCATCGACGAGCGCCGCCAGCCAGCGGCGGTCCATGCCACCTGCCCGGCCAAGCCTCAATCGCACCGTCTGAAACTCTTGAGCCATCGTCGCCGTATCTTCCCTGAGCGAAGACAACCCGGAATCCGCCGGGTCGTTCCCGCGAACCTGGCGCAAAGAAAATGCGGCAGGTGTGATCTGCTTCACAGAGGTCTGTTCCGGGCTGTCGTAGTGGTCCGGAATGACCCGAGAAACGCACCGGACGATGTTGGACCCGCAGCGCGACATCGCGACCGACTACGCCCTGATCGCCACTGGCGTGGTGGCCGCCTTGATCGCGCTGGCTTTCCTCGTCCTGGTCTGAGGACCCAACGCCAACAGCCGCCTCACCTCTCCATGGGTTCGCCGGTCCTGAAAAAGGTTCAGGCGGCATCCGATTTTTACCAACGACATTGCTGATCGGCCGGCCCCTGCCCGGTTTCTGACAAGACCCAGTCAAGCGGAATGCATCCGGCTGTCCGGG
Organism: Bradyrhizobium uaiense; assembly: GCF_010811875.1. Lineage (GTDB taxonomy): Bacteria > Pseudomonadota > Alphaproteobacteria > Rhizobiales > Xanthobacteraceae > Bradyrhizobium > Bradyrhizobium uaiense. The sequence continues at coordinate 10,173 of NZ_VKHP01000065.1, read as the reverse complement.
ATTCACACACCGCGTTGTGTGAATCGTGCATAAGAAACATCCGTCCTTTCGCTTCGTGCCGGGCTGGCGCTTGATCGCCGCCCCACATCCGAAAATCGCAGTAACGACGAAATCAGAAGAATAAGCTCGTCCATGGCCTTGATTGATTCGAACGTCCACAAGCTCGCGCCCGACGCCGCCACCTCCGCGGCCTACCGGAGTGCGCCGCACAACATCGAAGCGGAACAGGGCCTGCTGGGCGCGATCCTGGTTAACAACGACGCCTTCTACCGCGTCTCCGACTTCCTGGAGCCGAAGCACTTCTTCGAAACCATCCACCAGCAGATCTATGAAACCGCCGGAAGCCTGATCCGGATGGGCAAGGTCGCGAACCCCGTGACCCTGAAGACGTTCGTGCCGGCCGAACTCGACATCGGCGGCATGACGGTCGGCCAATACCTCGCGCGGCTCGCCGCCGAAGCGACCACCATCATCAACGCGCAGGATTACGGACGTACCGTTTACGATCTCAGCCTGCGCCGCAACCTGATCCAGATCGGCGAGGAGATCGTCAACGTCGCCTATGACGCGCCGGTCGACTTCGCCCCGCGGGCGCAGATCGAGGATGCCGAGCGGCAGCTCTACAGTCTTGCCGAGACCGGCCGCTATGACGGCGGCTTCCAGCGCTTCTCGCAGGCGCTGACGATTGCCGTCGACATGGCGGCGAAGGCGTTCCAGCGCGACGGCAAACTGTCCGGCATCTCGACCGGCCTGCGCGATCTCGATGCCCGGATGGGCGGCCTGCAACCGTCCGACCTGATCGTGCTCGCCGGCCGTCCCGGCATGGGCAAGACATCGCTCGCCACCAACATCGCCTACAACATCGCCAAGGCCTATGTGCCCGAGGTCCAGGCAGACGGCACCACCAAGGCGGTCAACGGCGGCTGCGTCGGCTTCTTCTCCTGCGAAATGAGCGGCGAACAGCTCGCCACCCGTATTCTCGCCGAACGCACCGGCATTCCCTCGAGCTCGATCCGCCGCGGCGGTATCTCGGAGCTCGATTTCGAGAAGATCCGCGACTGTTCGATCGAGCTGCAATCGCTGCCCTTCTATGTCGACGAAACCGGCGGTCTCTCGATCTCGCAGCTCACCGCCCGTGCCCGCCGCCTCAAGCGGCAGAAGGGCCTCGACCTGATCGTGATCGACTACATCCAGCTGCTGCAGGGGTCGGGCAAGAAGGGCAACGACAACCGCGTCCAGGAAATCACCGAGATCACCACCAATCTGAAGGCACTGGCGAAGGAATTGAACGTCCCGGTCATCGCGCTGTCGCAGCTGTCGCGCCAGGTCGAAAACCGCGACGACAAGCGTCCTCAGCTCTCCGACCTGCGTGAATCCGGCTCGATCGAGCAGGACGCCGACGTGGTGATGTTCGTGTATCGCGAGGAATACTACCTGGCGAACAAGGAGCCGCGGCCGGGCACGCCCGAGCACGAGAAATGGCAGATGGAGCTGGAACTGGCCCACGGCAAAGCCGAAGTCATCATCGGCAAGCAGCGCCACGGCCCGACCGGCACCGTCGAATTGCACTTCGAGGCCAGCGTGACGAGGTTCGGCGATCTCGCACCCGACGGTCAGATTCCGGATCACTCCCATTGATTCCGCGGCGCGGTTGAACGGCAGGAGCCCCGCGCGTACAACGGGGGCATGAACATCGTGACCGACGCGAAATCGCAGCTGACGCCCGAAGCCAATCTGCTGGCGGCCTATCCGGCCGCCACCGGCATCCTGACCATCGACCTCGACGCTATCATCGCCAACTGGCGCAAGCTCGAGAAGACCGCAGTGCCCGCCGAATGCGCCGCCGTGGTCAAGGCCAACGCCTATGGCTGCGGCGCCGAGCAGGTTGCGCGGGCGCTTGCCAAGGCGGGCTGCAAGACCTTCTTCGTCGCGAGCGTCGAGGAGGCCGCCGCGGTGCGCGCAGCGGCTCCGCAGGCAACGGTATATTCGCTCGGCGGCTTCTTCCAGCAGACCGGCGAGGCCTACGCCAAGATCGACTGCAAGCCTGTGATCGGCGATCTCAATGAACTCGCCGAGTGGGACGTGTTCTGCCGCCGCTCCGGTTGGTCCGGCGGCGCTGCCATCCATATCGATACCGGCATGAACCGGCTCGGCCTCACGGTCAGCGAAGCGCAAGGCATCATCCCGCGGATCAATGCCGGCGATCACGGCATCACGCTCGTGATGAGCCACCTCGCCTCCGCCGAACTCTTGAACAACCCCGCCAACGCCAAGCAGCTGGCAAGCTTCCGCGAGATCGCGAGCCTGTTCACCGGCGTGCCGGCGTCGCTGGCGAACTCCTCCGGCGTGTTCCTCGGCGCCCAATTCCAGTTCGAGATGGTGCGGCCGGGCTGCGCGCTCTACGGCGTCAATCCGACGCCGGAGGCCGACAACCCGATGCAGCAGGTGGTCGACCTCAAGGCGCGCATCGTGCAGATCCGCAACATCGATCGCGGCGAGACCGTCGGCTACGGCGGCACCTGGACCGCACGCCGGCCGACCCGGCTTGCGATCGTCTCCGCCGGCTATGCCGACGGCTATTTCCGCGCCGCCAGCGCCAATGACGGCACCCGTGGCGCTGAGGTCGTGGTCGCCGGCAAGCGCTGCCCGATCGCCGGCCGCGTCTCGATGGACCTGATCGCGGTCGATATTACCGATCTCGACAAGAACGCCGTGCGGCGCGGTCACATGGTGACGCTGATCGGCGAAGGCATCACGGTCGACGAGGTCGCGCATCATTTCGGCACCATCGGCTATGAGGTGCTGACCAGCCTCGGCCGCCGCTTCGTGCGCATCTACAAGGGCGGCGACGCCGTCGCCGCGACGAGCGACACCGCTGTCGAGAACAGCGAGCCGGCCGCCTCGCAAGCAGCGCCCCCTGCCATGCCGACGGCAGCGCCGCCTGCACCGCCACCATTGCCATCGGCCTGATGACGTGACCGGTCGCGCGTGCCCATGAAGATCGCGACCTTCAACATCAACAACGTCAACCGCCGGCTGCCGAACCTGTTGCGCTGGCTGAAATCGGCCAAGCCCGACGTCGTGAGTTTGCAGGAGCTCAAGGCAAGCGACGCCGAGTTTCCCGCTGCTGCGATCGCGAAGGCCGGCTACGGCGCGGTGTGGCAGGGGCAGAAGACCTGGAACGGCGTCGCCATCCTCGCACGCAAGGCCGAGCCCGTGCTGATCCGTACCGCCCTGCCCGGCGACGCCATCGATCACGAGGCGCGCTACATCGAGGCCGCGGTACGCGGCATCGTCGTCACCAGCCTCTATCTGCCGAACGGCAATCCGCAGCCCGGGCCGAAATTCGACTACAAGCTGGCCTGGTTCAAGCGGCTGTGCGCCCACGCCGCCAAGCTGCTCAAGCAGAACGTCCCCGTGGTGCTCGCCGGCGACTACAACGTTGCGCCGACGCCCTTCGACATCTATCCGACACGGTCGTGGGACAAGGATGCGCTGATCCAGCCGAAGAGCCGCGCCGCGTTCAAGGCGCTGGTCGATCAGGGCTGGTGCGATGCGATCCGCACGCTGCATCCTGATCAGCCGATGTTCACCTTCTGGGACTACATGCGGCAGCGCTGGCCGCGCGATGCCGGCCTGCGGCTCGATCATCTCCTGCTCAGCCCCGACCTGGCAGCGCGGCTCGCGAAAGCCGGCGTCGACCGCGACATCCGCGGCGAGGAAGGCGCCAGCGATCATGCGCCGGCGTGGGTGGTGTTGAAGTGACGGGGCGGCGTCACGCATTGTGACAAAATATGGCTTCGTGTTCTCACGGCTCGTCGAGTCGGCCAGATGCAAGCGAAATGCGGCCGGATGTGGCGGACCGGGTACAGCCGGAGGTCGTGCAAATCGACTACAATCGCGGCGATTTTGATTCATGCATTGGGGCTGCACATGAAGACATATTTCGTCGCCGCGTCCGCGCTCATGCTCGGCATTGCAAACGCCTCGGCGGCCGACCTCGCCGCTCGCCCCTACGTCAAGGCGCCCCCGATCGTCGCCGCTAGCTATGACTGGAGCGGTTTCTATGTCGGCGCCAATGGCGGCGGCGGCTGGAGCCGGAAGTGCTGGGACATCGTCCCCTTCGCCATCACCAATCCGACGCTCGGCGTCCTGAACTTCACCGGCCCGGAAGGCTGCCACACCGCAAGCGGCGCGACCGCCGGCGGCCAGATCGGCTATCGCTGGCAACAGGCCGCCTGGGTCTTCGGCGTCGAAGCGCAGGGCAATTGGGCCGACCTCTCCGGTTCGAACCCCTCCGTCGCGCCGTTGTTCGCGGGCTTCGCCAACCGATCGAAGATCGATGCCATCGGCCTCTTCACTGGACAGATCGGCTATTCCTGGGGCGCCTTCCTGCTCTATGCGAAGGGCGGCGCGGCGGTGGTGCGCGATCGATACGAGAGCTTCATCACGCCGGCATTCGGCCTCGGCCTGCCGGTCGGCTTCATCGCCGACCACGGCAGCGAGACGCGCTGGGGCGGCACGATCGGCGCCGGTGCCGAGTATGCCATCGCGCCCAACTGGTCGCTGGCGGTCGAATACGACCATCTGTTCATGGGAACCGACACTGTTCACATGACCTACGATCCCGCCTTCATCGCCCAGATCAACCATGACGAGCGCATCCGCCAGGACGTCGACATGGTGACGGTGCGCGTCAACTACCGCTTCGGCGGTCCGGTCGTCGCGAAGTACTGACGCCGCGCGCGATTGCATGTCCGTGGTTCGGGGCGCCCTTGCGCCGCCTCGAACCATGGGGCCACACTGAGCCTCCTCTCCCGAGATCGGCATCCAGCGCGGCTCGGGATCAGGTCCCGGAGCGCGCGTGGGCTTCCTCTTCGTCCTCATCGTCGGCCTGGTCGCCGGCACCATTTCAGGCATCGTCGGCACCGGCTCGTCGATCATGCTGATGCCGGTGCTGGTCTATCAATACGGGCCGAAACAGGCGGTACCGATCATGGCGGTCGCCGCCGTGATGGCCAATCTCTCGCGCATCCTGGCCTGGTGGCGCGAGGTCGACTGGCGCGCCTGCATCGCCTACTCGATCACGGGCATTCCAGCCGCGGCGTTCGGCGCGCGCACCCTGCTCGCGCTGCCCTCGCGCGCGGTCGATATCGCGATCGGTGTATTCCTGATCGCAATGGTGCCGGTGCGGCACTGGCTGGCGCAGCACAAACTGAAAGCCAATCTCTGGCACCTGATGATCGGCGGCGCGACAATCGGCTATCTCACCGGCATCGTGGCCTCGACCGGCCCGCTCAGCGTGCCGCTGTTTTTATTCTACGGTCTCAACAAGGGCGCGTTCCTCGCCACAGAGGCGGCAAGCTCACTCGGGCTGTATGTCAGCAAGTCGGTGACGTTCGAGCGCTTCGGCGCGCTCACGCCAGATATCGCGCTGAAGGGCCTGATCGCCGGCGCCTCGCTGATGGCCGGCGCCTTCATCGCAAAGCGCTTCGTGCTGCAGCTAAAGCCGGAATCGTTTCGCCTGATCATGGACGGCATCATGCTGGCTGCGGGCACGGCGCTGCTGTGGTCGGCAATGGCGCAGTAGACTCGCAGGCATGTCGTAATTCTACGGGGTCTTTGCGCGCCTGGATGTTGTACCCCGAAAGAGCTTCATTGAGCGCCCGGTTCCCGGTGTTATCCGGATTGCCTCCATCCGGCGACTGCGTTTATGACGATCTCATTACTTGCACTCGATCGTTTGCGGACAAGCACTTTGCTCTAGCAGGCATCACGGGACTGATCGACGACCCGGATGCGAATCCCGAGGAGTCAGGCAGCACAAGGGGCGCAATGGTGCGCGCACCTCTGCGTCTGATGTCGGCCTGACGGATTCGGGATCGCAAGTCGAAGCATCAGGACCAGCGGGTTGTAAGAACCCGTGACAGACGGGAGAGGCAGACGCGCGATGCGCAAGATGATGATTACGACTGCGGTGGCGGTGACGTTCGCCGTTGCCGGCTCGGCCTTGTGGCCGACAGCAAAGCCCGACGTCGCGCAGTTCGGAGACAGCGTTTACGAAACGATCTGGGTCTGGCGCATTCCGGCCTACGCCAACAATCCGTCGTGGCGCGTTCGCTGGAGCTGGAGCGATCCGCTGCGGGCGCAGGCAAGATGCTGCCGGGCTTTGCCGACGGGCTCGGTGCTGCGCGAGAATCCGCCGCTGCTGCTGTCGGGTCGAGACATGCGCGTCTAGACGCGGCGGCCGAGAGCAACATCCGGTTCCAGGCGCCGAAGAGCATTTGATTAAAATTCTCGTTGTAGTTGAACTTACTTTTTATCCTTAACCAGAAACGCGATCTTTAATTTACATCCACAAGGTGTGGTTTACCTTGTCTCCGCGAACACAGCGGATTCAGGGACAACAACAAGATGCGTCAGCTAAGCCTCACCCTGTCGCTGGCCTTCCTTCTGGCAGCACAAGGCTTCAGCGTCGCCGCGGACGATACCAAATCGGGCCAACCGGTTGTCACCGCTGACCGCGTCGCTTGCTCGCTGCGGCCGAAGCCTGAGGAACCGTCCGATCCGTCGTCGACCTCGGCGATACCTCACACCGAAAAGTTCGTCGCGCGGGAACATTTCAAGGAGGACATCGCGTCGCGCGCCGCGGTGAAGATCTCCTGGCTCGGTGCGACCTTCGCGCAACGCTTCACGAACAAGGTCGAAGACGACGTCGGCGGCGCGTCGTTGCAGACCTTCGTCTTGAGTGCGGCCGCAAGCGACAAGGAGGTCCTGGCCAAACTCGGTCAGAGCCACGAGAGCCGGTTGGCCGACGTCTGGTGCACGTTGATGCAGCAACCCAACGGCAACGGCGGGCCGCTGGAGATCAACGCCAGGCCGAACGTGTTTTACGTCCGCGATATCGCTGGAGAGCTTGGTGCCGTCGACGTACTCTGGGGCGGCGTCGGCTGGGAGATCGGCGCAAGCCCGGTCGGAGACAAGCCGCGATGGCCGGCCGGAACACGGGTGTTCTCCCGCTGACTGCCATCCGCCGGAGCCACGCGAAATGAGATCATTCGAACTCTCACTGTTCGCCGATTACTTCCAGTTCTACATCCAGGATGAACCTGCATCGGGCGACCTGTCCGCGGCGTGGACGGAGGAAGCGACCGATCGAATGCTCGCGATCGCGCCCGGGACGGTCGGGATCGGCACCGTGCGGAATATGGACGTGCCGGTCGTGGTGCAGCTTCTCGGGCGCGAGCCGGACGATGATTGCGCTGACTGGGATCACGTGGTCGAAGCAAGCCTCGACGTCGCATCCGGACGCATCGTGATCGCCGGTTGCACGGACTACTTCCCTGACGCCATGCGCATCGAGACCGCACCGGGGACCTATCGGGTGCGTGCATCCTACGGCGCGCTCGACACGCTGTCGGAGAATGGCCTTGAGGGCGACGATCATTACAGGCTGCAGCTATGGCCGGCCGCCGCAATCCCAGTTCGCGTCCTGAAGCAGCGATCGGTATCGGCCTCCTGAAGCCGGCCTCGACCGAACATGCCTGGGCACGGCGCCCCCGCCGGGCGTTGCCACCTCCTGATCCGTGCTATTGAGGGGATGCGGAATCGAGTTCCTTCATGGCCAAATCCACCCTCTCCTTCGTCTGCCAAAACTGCGGCGCGGCGTATAATCGCTGGCAGGGCAAGTGCGATTCCTGCGGCGAGTGGAACACGCTGGCCGAGGAGGACACCACGGGCTCGGTGCCGGTCTCGATCCGCAGCAAGCGCAAGGGACGGACGTTCGCGCTGGAATCGCTCTCCGGCAAGACCCAGGACGCGCCGCGGCTGTCGTCGGGCATGACCGAGCTCGACCGCGTTACCGGCGGCGGCTTTGTGCGCGGCTCGGTGCTGCTGGTCGGCGGCGATCCCGGTATCGGCAAATCGACGCTGCTGACCCAGGCAACCTCCATGATGGCGCGCGCCGGCCACCGCGCGGTCTATATCTCCGGCGAAGAGGCGGTCGCCCAGGTGCGGCTGCGCGCCGAGCGGCTCGGGCTCGCCGACGCGCCGGTGCAGCTCGCCTCGGAAACCTCGGTCGAGGACATCGTCTCGACGCTGTCGGAAGGCGCGGTGCCGCGGTTGATCGTGATCGATTCGATCCAGACCATGTGGACCGATACGGTGGAATCAGCGCCGGGCACCGTGACCCAGGTCCGCGCCTCCGCGCAGGCGCTCATTCGCTTCGCCAAGAAGACCGGCGCCACGATCATCCTGGTCGGCCATGTGACCAAGGACGGCCAGATCGCCGGCCCCCGCGTGGTCGAGCACATGGTCGATGCGGTGCTGTCGTTCGAGGGCGAGGGCTCGCAGCAGTTCCGCATCCTGCGCTCGGCCAAGAACCGGTTTGGCGCGACCGACGAGATCGGCGTGTTCGAGATGACCGGGCTAGGCCTGCGCGAGGTCACCAACCCCTCCGAATTGTTCCTCTCGGAACGCGAGCTCGGCAGCCCCGGCACGGCCGTGTTCGCCGGCATCGAGGGCACCCGCCCGGTGCTGGTCGAATTGCAGGCGCTGGTGGCGCCGACCTCACTCGGCACGCCGCGCCGCGCCGTGGTCGGCTGGGACCCGAGCCGGCTATCGATGGTGCTGGCGGTGCTCGAGGCGCATTGCGGCGTCAAATTGTCCGGACATGACGTCTATCTCAATGTCGCGGGCGGCCTGCGCATCCAGGAACCGGCCGCGGACCTCGCCGCGGCAGCCGCGCTGGTGTCCTCGCTGGTGAATGCGCCCTTGCCGACGGATGCGGTCTATTTCGGCGAGATTTCGCTGTCCGGCGCGATCCGTCCGGTGGCGCAGACCGCGGCCCGGCTGAAGGAGGCCCTGAAGCTCGGCTTCGGCCGCGCCATCCTGCCCGAATCGGCCCGCGGCGACGGCGGCGGCGATGCGGGGCTCGCACTCAACAGCGTCGGCAATCTGACCACCCTGGTCGCCGAAATCGCCGCGCGCGGGACGCCGCGAGGTGGCCGGGCTGCGCCCAGGAACGACGAAGGTACGCCAAGAGGTGACCCGAGCGGCTCCGGAGACGCTGATACGGCTGGGAAAAATGCCACACCGGCCCGATTCCGTCGCGGGACCAGCTAAAGCGGGCGTGACGTATCTGCCCCTCGCCGCTATACATCCGCCGCGCGGGACAGGTGGCGCTCCGGCCTTGCCGGATGCCCCCGATGCGCCTCAGTTAGGACGGCACCGACTTTGCCGATTCGCGAGAGCTCTTAACCAGCGTAAGCCCTTAACAGCGTACCGAAACGTACCAGCGGACCTGACCAGCCGATGCCCATAACGATACTCGATCTCGTCCTGCTCGGCGTGATGCTGATCTCGGGCCTGCTTGCCATGGTGCGCGGCTTCATGCGCGAGATCCTGTCGATCGCGGCCTGGGGCGCCGCCGCGCTGGTCACGCTGTATGCTTTCTCGAAGCTGCTGCCGACCGCCAAAACTTACTTCAATAACGACACGGTCGCGGCCGTGGTCGTGGTGGCCGGCGTCTTCATCGGCACGCTGATCGTGGTCTCGATCATCACGGTGCGGATCTCGGACATGATCCTGGATTCCCGGATCGGCGCGCTCGACCGCACCCTGGGCTTCCTGTTCGGGCTCGCCCGCGGCCTGCTGATCGTGGTCGTGGCGTTCATGTTCTTCACCTGGCTGGTTCCGGACAAGCAGCGGCCCGACTGGGTGACCGGGGCGAAGTCCCGGAGATGGTCTTGTCGAGGATGTTCCTGCAATTCGATCGGGCCGAGGTCGAGATTCAGTTGGTCGGCGTGATCGGAAGGGGTTTGCATCTCGTTCATCGCCTCTCGTGAGGGGCCCAAACCAAATAAGTTATCGGCCCGCGGGTTTCTCGATCAGCTTTTTCAAGCTGTCACGCGCAGGTTTGCTATAGCCATCGCCCGACGCCGGCGTTGCCTGATCATTGGTATCAGCCGCAGAATCGTCGTCCGGCTTATTCTTCTTGAACTTCTTTAAGATGGTGTTCTCGGGGTCATCAGGCAAGAGCGACATCAGCCAATCCCCGGTTCCCTGCAGCACCACCCGGGACTTCGCCCCGGTCACCCAGTCGGGCCGCTGCTTGTCCGGAACCAGCCAGGTGAAGAACATGAACGCCACGAGCACGATCAGCAGGCCGCGGGC
>NZ_VKHP01000652.1 GCF_010811875.1 Bradyrhizobium uaiense | reverse complement strand
CCGCGTTCCTGTGTGCCTCGTGGGCTCGGATATGTATATAAGACACAGCGTTCCCTCGGCCGGCCCCGCCTTTGCAACCGCGCTGGTGATGAAGTCACCAAACCCGCATGCGTTCCGCTCCGGCCGTCACTTCGCGGCCTGGCTCGGCCTCACCCCCAAGGACCATTCCACCGCCGGCAAGACCAGGCTTGGCAAGATCACCCGGGCGGGCGACGAGGACCTGAGACGGCTGCTCGTGATCGGGGCTACGGCGGTGATCCAGCAGGCCAGACGTGGACGCGGTCATCACTCGCGCTGGCTGCTGGC
>NZ_VKHP01000651.1 GCF_010811875.1 Bradyrhizobium uaiense | reverse complement strand
TCGTCGAGCCGCGGCGACGGCGCCTCCTCGATGACCTTCTGGTTGCGGCGCTGGATCGAGCACTCACGCTCGCCGAGATAGATCACATTGCCATGCTTGTCGCCGAGGATCTGGATCTCGATGTGCCTGGGATCGACGATGAACTTCTCGATGAAGACGCGGTCGTCGCCGAACGACGACTTCGCCTCGGCCTTGGCGAGGTTGAAGCCTTCGGCGACCTCTCCCTTCGAATGCGCGATGCGCATGCCCTTGCCGCCGCCGCCGGCGGAGGCCTTGATCATCACGGGGTAGCCGATCTCGTCGGCGA
>NZ_VKHP01000650.1 GCF_010811875.1 Bradyrhizobium uaiense | reverse complement strand
TCGCCGACGAGATCGGCTACCCCGTGATGATCAAGGCCTCCGCCGGCGGCGGCGGCAAGGGCATGCGCATCGCGCATTCGAAGGGAGAGGTCGCCGAAGGCTTCAACCTCGCCAAGGCCGAGGCGAAATCGTCGTTCGGCGACGACCGCGTCTTCATCGAGAAATTCATCGTCGATCCCCGGCACATCGAGATCCAGATCCTCGGCGACAAGCATGGCAATGTGATCTATCTCGGCGAGCGTGAGTGCTCGATCCAGCGCCGCAACCAGAAGGTCATCGAGGAGGCGCCGTCGCCGCTGCTCGACGA
>NZ_VKHP01000649.1 GCF_010811875.1 Bradyrhizobium uaiense | reverse complement strand
TGAACAGCCAGCACTTTCGGCCAGTTGCAAAAACCCTGATGTCGCGCTCCAGAAGATTATTGTCGATCGGCATCCTGCCATCTTCGGTGTAACGCGTCAGATAGTCCCATTGGTTCCGGGTGTAGGACACGGCGTCGCCGAGCTTGCTGTCAGGCAAGACCTTCGGGGCCATGTCATCGAGCCATCCCTTGAGGGCGTTCAGGACGGGAATGCTATGTTGCTGGCGGAAGCGGCGAATGCAGTCGGCCTGTGGTTCACCCTTCTCCGGTATTCCGTCCCGCGCCTGCCTTTCAACCCGGTAGAGCTG
>NZ_VKHP01000648.1 GCF_010811875.1 Bradyrhizobium uaiense | reverse complement strand
GCGCTCGAAGGCGTCGACGATCTCGTCGTGGTCGCGACCCAGGACGCCGTGCTGGTGTCACGCCAGAAGGACGCCAACGGGCTGAAGCGACTGGTCGCGAAACTGAAAGTCGCCGCGCCCGAGGTGACCGAGAACCACATCAAGGTGCATCGTCCCTGGGGCTCCTATCAGTCGGTCGACAACGGCGACCGTCACCAGGTCAAGCGCATCATCGTCAAGCCGGGCGGGCGGCTGTCCCTGCAGAAGCACCATCACCGCTCCGAGCACTGGATCGTGGTGCGCGGGACCGCGCAGGTCACCGTCAACGAGC
>NZ_VKHP01000647.1 GCF_010811875.1 Bradyrhizobium uaiense | reverse complement strand
CACCGTTCCCAGCCGAAGCCCTGTCGTTTCCGGGCGTGCGCCAGATGACGCCTGACCTTCTTCTCTACCCAATCTTTGATGTAGCCGAAGCACTCACTGGAGTGCCCAACTGCGAAGTAGTTCACCCGCCCCCGGAGCATTGGATTGATCAGGCTTATCACCCTCCCAATCGGTTGCGACCGGCGTCGGCGGAACACCTCCTTGACCGCCCGCAGAAGCGCCGTCCGCTTTTTGAGCTTGGGCGTGTAATGCGGCCGCATTGCTCCGCGTAGACTGCGGAGGTACCGGAAGTCGAAGCCCAGAAAGCTGAA
>NZ_VKHP01000646.1 GCF_010811875.1 Bradyrhizobium uaiense | reverse complement strand
CACACCATCAGGCCGAGATAGACCCCGAACAGCGTGTGGGTGAACAGCGGGCTGCCGATCCGTACATGGGATGCGATCGCGCCGCCGAGATAACCGGTGAGCAGGATGGCGCCGAGGATCGAGGTCGGCGGCACCGAGTACAACAGCGTGCAGACGATGGTGATGATGCCGAGGCTGCGCGCCAGGGTATCGCTCGCGCCCCAACCCATCTTGTCCATGGTCTCGGTGACGATCGGCAACGGCACCAGCTTGATGGCGCCATCGAACAGCAGGAAAAGAACGACCACGCCGCTCATGACGCGGCCGGTGATGC
>NZ_VKHP01000645.1 GCF_010811875.1 Bradyrhizobium uaiense | reverse complement strand
CCTCGCGGCAGCGGCGACGACGCCGGGGCACGGCGGAGCCCGGACTTGCTCCCTGCCGGGCCCGACCTTGGCCTGGTCTCCATCGTCCCCCCCGGCTGACCATGAGCCCCTACGCCTCCCTGCAGCATCGTCGCCTCGCCCCCGCGGGGCGGAAAAAAAAGAATCACCGGCCCCCCGCCTCAGCCACCCATGCCCGCCGTACGTCACGCCATCGTCGGTCTCATCCTTCGGCCGCCGTCTCAGCGGTGCCCACACTGCCGAAAACAAATCCTTGAAAAACACCGGTACAAATAGATTCTGCCAAAGTAGTGCTA
>NZ_VKHP01000644.1 GCF_010811875.1 Bradyrhizobium uaiense | reverse complement strand
TTATGCTAAAAGCCTCAGGCAAGATGGGCGTTCCGCAGGGCGGTGTGATCTCGCCCTTGCTCAGTAATCTCTACCTCAATGAGGTGGACAAGATGCTGGAGCGAGCACGCGAAGTCACTCGCGACGGAAAGTACACCTACGTCGAATATGCGCGATTCGCTGACGACCTGGTGGTCTTGATCGATGCCCACAAACGTCATGACTGGCTGATTGGAGCCGTGACCAAACGATTGCGGGAGGAGTTCGCCAAGCTGCAGGTGGAAATCAATGATGAAAAGAGCCGCACTGTCGATCTGGAACGAGGCGAGAGCTTCAG
>NZ_VKHP01000643.1 GCF_010811875.1 Bradyrhizobium uaiense | reverse complement strand
CGCAGTCGGTGCTGCTGGTCGATGACTCAGCGTTCTTCCGCAACATGCTGGCGCCGGTGCTCAAGGCCGCCGGCTACAAGGTGCGGACCGCGCCGAATGCGCAGGAAGGGCTCGCCGCGCTGCGCTCGGGGCAGGCCTTCGACGTCGTGCTGACCGACATCGAGATGCCCGAGATGAACGGCTTCGAGTTCGCCGAGAACATCCGCTCGGACCACAATCTGGTCGGGCTGCCGATCATCGCGCTGTCGGCGATGGTGTCGCCGGCGGCGATCGAGCGCGGCCGGCAGGCCGGCTTCCACGACTATGTCGCCAAGTT
>NZ_VKHP01000064.1 GCF_010811875.1 Bradyrhizobium uaiense | reverse complement strand
GCTTCTCAAAGCTCAAGCAGTTCCGACGTGTCGCAACCCGCTTCGAAAAAACGGCCCGGAATTACCGGGCCGTCGTCACTCTCGCTGCCATTGTTCTATGGATGCGCTAGTGTCCACACCACCTAGCGCGCCAACCACTCGGCGACTTGCTTCTGCGCATCCTTGCGCGCATCCGCGTCGGTGCCGATATGGCCACGCTCGGCGACATCGACATCGGAGGCCGCGACCGCGTGCAGCGGCAAATTGGCGCGATCGAAGTCGTGATAGGCGTCGGGATAGACCACGATCTTTGCGAGCGCGCTGCGGCCGTGCGCGCCGTCGACCATCTGGTGGCAGGCCGATGACGACGTCACATCGTCGCGCGCGCCGATCAGCACCAGCGTCGGCACCCGCGCGCTCCAGCCGAGGCCGAACGAGGTGCGGCAATCCGGATAGAACGCGACCGCTGAACGAAAATCCGGCTCGACGTTGCGCGACGACATTTGCGGCCGCACCGCCCACAGCAGGGCGGCGGCGCCGTTACCCCAGCCGATCAGGCTGATGCGGCTCTTCGCGACCCATTTCTGCTGCACCAGCCACTGCCGTGCCGCATTGATGTCGGCGACCCGCGCGCGGCGGGTCTGGACCTGATGCTCCCGGATGCGGCACTGCGGACCGAGCTCGCGCGAGCCGTAACTATCCGGCAGCAGCACCGCATGGCCGGCCATCAGCAACTGCTCGGCCCAGTCGCGATAGCGCGGTGCGACCTGCTCGGAACGACCGGCGAGACCGCCACAGCCATGCAGCGCGATGACCGTCGGGAACGGCCCGTCGCCATCGGGCCGGTAGAGCTGCGCGTGCAGCGTGACATTGCCGTCGGGAATCTCGACCTGGTGCGGGGCCGGAAGCGGCGCCGCAGCCGCGGCCGGCGCGGCAAGCATGGCGAGGCACATGAAAACTGACTTGAGGCGCATCCGATCCGGCCGGCTCGTTATGGCGCTGCAAACACAGCGGACCACGGCTGCAACGCTACCATGCACGTCCGCCGCCAAATCATCACAAGTCGGTGGTTTAACGGGCGGACATGACACCCTATCTGTGATAGACGGTTTCATGACCATTAAGGCTGCCTCATCGGAGGCAAGGCGGAGAGCTCAAACGTGCTGAACAAGTTCGGTCCCTCGGGCCATGGCGAGGCGCAGGTGCAATATCTCGACGGCGATTTCCGCGTGATCTCGCCCGGCACCTTTGTGCGCTGTGCCATCACCGACGTTCGGATTCCGCTCGACGAGCTGAAGTACTGGAGCGTCGACCTGCAGGAGGCCTACGCCACCCCGACCGCCGTGTTGCAGCGCCACCATCCCGGCGTGGTCAAACCGCAGGCTTAAGCGCAGGGCCGGGTTCACTTGCGCAGCCTTCTGTCCTGCGCCTTGAACAGCTGATCGGTCAGGAGGCGCCGCAGCGCGTCTCCATCATCGAATTGCAGCGTCACCGCGAACGGCACGATCGCCTGCGCCCAGGCCGGCATGCCGTCCGGCCCCCGCAACCGCGCCAGATCCTTTTCCGTCGTTACCAGCGTCAGGGCATCAGCTCGCGCCTCGGCAACAAGTTGTTCGATCTCGTCCTTCGTGAAGGCATGATGATCGGCGAAGGCCGTCTGGCGCACCACATCGACGCCGCTTGACCGCAGCGAGTTGAAGAAGCGTGCGGGATCGCCGATGCCGGCGAAGGCGAGCACACGCGTGCCGCTCAGCGCCGCCAGCGACGCCGGGTCCGGCTTCAGGCGCGCCGACAACACCGACTTGCCGCGGGACAGGAGATCAGCCGCAATGGTCTGCGCCGCGCTCCCCTCCCCGACCACGATCAGCGCGTCGGTGCGTTCCAGCTGCAGCGGCAGCGGCGCGCGCAACGGGCCTGCGGGAATGACGCGGCCGTTGCCGACGCCGCGCCTGCCGTCGATCACGATCAGGCAGCAATCCTTCGCCACTGATGGATTCTGGAAGCCGTCATCCATCAGGATCACGCTCGCATCCTGCGCGCGCGCCAGCGCCAGGCCCGCGGCGCGATCGCGCGACACCACGACCGGCAAGCTCGCCGCCATCATCAGCGGCTCGTCGCCGATGTCGGCCGCCGTGTGGCTGTTACGATCGACCTTGACCGGGCCGGCAAGCCTGCCGCCATAGCCGCGGCTGAGCACCACCGGCCGCTCGCCGAGCTCGCGCAGCAGCTTTGCCAGCGCCAGCACCGTCGGCGTCTTGCCGGCGCCGCCGACGTGGTAGTTGCCGACGCAGAGCACGGGGATGCCGGCATCGATACCGGGGCGGCGCATGCGCCGCGCGGCGACCGCGCCGTACAGCGCGGCGAGCGGTCTCAACAATTGCGATGTCCAAGACGATGGCCGGTGCCAGAAGGCCGGCTCACGCATTGGCGGCTCCCATCTCGAGCCGCAACTGCAACAGATAGGGCTCGAGAGCGGTCACCGTGCGCTCCAGCGCGCCACCGAGCTGTTCGACGACGCGCTCTGAGGCGGCCAGCGAGGTGTCGCGCGCGGCGGGATCGGCGAGGAACTGACCAAGCTGCTTGACCAGCGCGTCCCGGTCGTCCGCGCGCCGGGCGCCGCCGGCACGATCGAGCGCCTCATAGACCTCGGTGAAATTGAACACATGCGGGCCGTGCACGATCGCGGCGCCGAGCTTGATCGCCTCGATCGGATTCTGGCCGCCATGCTCAACCAGCGAGCCGCCCATGAACACGATCGGCGCCAGGCGATAGAACAGGCCGAGCTCGCCCATCGTGTCGGCGACATAGATATCGGTTGTCGCGACCGGCAGATCCTCATGCGAGCGCAGGCCGGGACGAAGGCCGGCGTCGGTCACGAGTTGTGCGACCGCCGCGCCGCGATGGGCATGCCGCGGCACGATCACCGTGAGCAGCCCGGGGAAGAACTTGGCGAGCGACTTGTGCGCCTCGATCAGGATCTCTTCCTCGCCCGGATGGGTCGACGCGGCAACCACGATCGCGCGGCCGCGCGTCACCGACATCAGCCGCTCCAGCTTGGCCGGATCGGCCGGCGGCGCCGCGACGTCGAGCTTGAGGTTGCCGGTGACGACGACGTTGTGGCTGCCGAGCGCGGCAAAGCGTTCGGCATCGGTGTTCGACTGCGCGAGGCAGATGTCGAACCGTCCGAGCAGCGCCCCGATGGTGTTGGAAAGCCGGCGCCAGCGCGGGAACGAGCGCTGCGACATCCGTCCATTGATCAAGACCATCGGCAGCCGCCGCGCGGCACTCGACAGGATCAGGTTCGGCCACAGGTCGGATTCGATGAACAGCGCCAGCGAAGGATGCCAGTGATCGAGGAAGCGCGCGACATAGCGCGGCGAGTCATACGGCACGTATTGGTGGATCACGTCGGGCGGAAAGCGCTTGGCCACGATCGCAGCCGAGGTCACCGTGCCCGAGGTGAGCAGGATGCGCAGATTGAGCGCGCGCAACCGCTCGATCAGCCCGACCGCCGCCAGCACCTCGCCGACGCTGGCGCCATGGATCCACACCAGCGGCCCCTGCGGCCGGGTATCGGCGCTGACGCCGCGCCGCTCGCCGATGCGTTCGGGATCTTCCTTGCCGAGTTTGAGCCGCCGCTTGATCAAGGCAGGCGCAAGCGGCACTATCGCAGACGACAGCTTGCGGTACACGCGCAACGTCATCGGTAGCGAGCTAGCCAAGCGCTGCCTCCGGCCGCCCGACGGCTGCATAGGCACGCCGGGTCGCTTCGTTGAGTAGATCCTCCACCTGCTGCCGAAGCTTTTCCATCGTCGCGGCGTCGGCATCCGGCGGCACATAGACCGGCTCAATACCTACCACTGCGCCCCGCCCGAATGGCAAATTGATGGTGGTCGAATCCCAGTTTTTCAACCGGATGAATCGGCTGGTGACCATCGCAAACGGGATGATCGGCCGGCCGCTCTCCCGCGCCAGCATGATGGCGCCGAGGCCCGCCACCCGCGCCCGCTTCGGAACGTCGGCCGTGGTCGCCATGTTGCAGCCGTCTTCCAAGGTCCGGACCATCTCGAGGAAGGCGCCGACGCCGCCCTTGCGATGGAACGCACCGGAATGGTCGCCGGAACCACGGATGGTGCCGATGCCAAGCCGCTCGACCGCGAGGGCGTTGAACTCGCCGTCGCGATGGCGAGAGATCAATACCTTGGCGCGGTAGCTCTCCTTGGTCCTGATGAACGGCGTCATGAAGTGCTGGCCGTGCCAGAACACGAAGATCGCCGGCATCAAGGGCTCGACGATCCCGTACACGTCAGACGGCTGGTAGCTGAAGCGGTTGGTGTACCAGACCAGCCGCAGATACTCGGCCGCAAGCACACCCAGCGCGCGCTGCACGAAGCCGCTGCGCAGCAGATCGCGAAGAAGTCGTTTCAATGGGTGTGCTTTGTGTCCTGCTCAGGATCGAGCAACCGGTGGAGGTGAACGACGAAATAGCGCATCTGGGCGTTGTCCACCGTCTGCTGCGCCTTCGCCTTCCAGGCCGCATAGGCGGTCGCATAGTTCGGGTACACGCCGACGATCTCGACCTCGTCCAGATTCTTGAAGGTGTTGTGCTCGAGATCGGTCAACTCGCCGCCGATGACGAGGTGAAGCAGCTGCGGCTGGGCATCGTCTGACATGATGGTGGTTTTCCTAACGAGATGCCCGGCAAAGCAGTGAAGTCTTGGTCGTTACAGGTCTGGTCGTCACAGGTCTGTCGTAACAGGCCTGGTCGTCACAATCGGAAACGCGGTGCGGATCGACGGGGTCTCACGGCAATGGACGATTGCGAAAATGCTCGACAATGCGTGCATGACGTTCGCGTCCTGCTGCCACCAGCACCCCATGCGTCACCTCCCGGCGATTGAACTCAATCGCTTCCCCCGAGAGCGCGGTCATCTTACCACCCGCTTCCTGCACGATCAAATTCGCGGCGGCAAGATCCCAGTCGCGGCTTTGCCCGCCCGCAAAGCCGGCGTCAAGTCGACCTTGTGCTACGCGGCACAACCGCAGGGCCAGCGATCCGATCCGCGGATACAGCGTGATTTCGTCCGACGTCGGGCTGAGCCGTTGCACCAGGGGTTTCGGTCCGGCCATGCGGGGAAAATTGAAATCGGTGCCTGTGGTTGCGTGCACGGCGCTGTCGTTCAGGGTCGCGCCCTGCCCGCGGGCGGCAAAGAAGAACTCCTCGCTCACCGGCGCATACACCGCCGCGAGCACCGGAGTTGCATTTTCAACCAGCGCCACACTGACGCACCAGTCCTCGCGCCCTGCGAGATAGGCGCGGGTGCCGTCGATCGGATCGACGATCCAGGTGAAGCGCTTGCCGAGCCGGCTCTCGCTATCGACGCTTTCCTCCGACAACCAGCCGTAGGCAGGCGTTGCCGAACGCAGCTGCTGCTCCAAGAGGTCGTTGACCGCGATGTCGGCCTCGGACACCGGCGAGGACGCGCCCTTGATCCAGTTCTTCAATTCGGTACGGAACAGCGACAGCGCGAGCCGGCCCGCCTCCTGCACCGATCGCGTCAGCAAGGCGGCATCGCGCGCCTTGGTCCAGTCGTCCGTATCAGCGTCCGCCAAGCGTCAGGCCCTCGATGCGCAGCGTCGGCGAGTTGACACCGTAGCGGAACTCCAGATCGTTGGCGGCGACCAGCGACTTGAACATCGGCAGCAGATGGCCGGCGATGGTCACTTCGCTGACCGGATAGGTGATCTCGCCGTTCTCGATCCAGAAGCCGGACGCGCCGCGGCTGTAATCGCCGGTCACGCCGTTGACACCGGAGCCGATCAGGTCGGTGACGTAGAAGCCCTGCTTGATGTCGGAGATCAGCTCTTTCGGCGTCACCGCACCCGGCTCGAGATGCAGATTATACGTGCCGGGCGACGGCGAGGACGACACGCCGCGATGCGCATGCCCGGTCGTCACCAGGCCGAGCTCGCGTGCGGTCGCCGAGTCCAGCACCCAGGTGGTGAGCACGCCTTCGTCGATCAGCGCCGTCCGCTTCACCTTGACGCCCTCGGCATCGAAGGTCTGCGAACGCAGGCCACGCACGCGCAAGGGATCGTCGATGATGCGGATGTCCCTGGAGAACAGCTGCTCGCCGAGCTTGTCCTTCAGGAAGCTGGTCTTGCGCGCAATCGAGGCGCCGTTGATCGAGCCGACCAGATGGCCGACGATCGAGCCGGCAACCCGCGGATCGAACACCACGGGCACCTTGCAGGTCTCGACCTTGCGCGGATTCGACCGCGCCACCGCGCGCTCGCCGGCCTTGCGGCCAACGGTCGTGGGCGAATCGAGGTCGGACGCATGCGGCGCGCTGGTGAAATCATAGTCGCGCTCCATGCCGGTGCCCTCACCGGAAATCGCCGTCGTCGAGATGCCGTGGCTGGAGCGCAGATAAGAACCGTGGAAGCCGGTCGACGTCACCAGCACCATGCCGCCGATCCCGGTCGAGGCCGACGCACCGCCGGACTTCGTGACACCCTTGACCGCGAGCGCCGCAGCCTCCGCCTCGATAGCGCGCTGCTCGAGCTCGGCCGTGGTCGGAACCTTGCGGTCGAGCAGATCGAGATCGGGGAAATCATGCGCATGGAGCGCGGGATCGGCCAGACCGACATATTTGTCGTCAGGCGCGACGCGCGCCATCGCCACCGCGCGTTCGGCAAGCTTTGCGATCCCGTCGCCGCTGACGTCGTTGGTCGACACCACCGCCTGGCGCTGGCCGACGAACACCCGCAAGCCGACGTCGTCGCCTTCGGAGCGCTCGGTTTCCTCGACGCGGCCGTCACGCACCTCGACGCCCTGCGAGACGCCGCGCACCGCAAGGGCATCGGCCGCATCGGCGCCGGCGCGCTTGGCGGCATCGACCAGGCGCTGCGCGAGGTCACTGAGCGCGGATTGGTCGAACAGATCGGAGGTATCACCGTGTCGCGATGCAGATGGTGAAGAGTTCACGAACGAATTCCTGCGGATTGAGGGGGGCCCGGAACGAAGTGACAGGCTTAACCAGATGTGCCGGTTTCACAGGGATTTCAAGCACTTTGCGCCGGCAGGCAACAAAGATTTGAGTGATCGGTGCAAGGCTTCGTCAATCATGCGGGCCAACCTCTTGTCAATCATGGCGTCAGGTGAGGAGGGGTTAACCAGGCTTTTTAAGCCGGAACGGACATCGCTCCGCTAGGCTCTCACACATCGACCGGGAACATAATCCCGGCGGGGAGACAGAGCTTTGAGGCGTCAAACACCAACAAGCGGAATCAATTCCGCCGGGTCGAGCTGCGCACTGCGGCTCGACCCACTTTCCCTTCCGCTCTCTTTCCACGCGCAGGATGCGCGCGCGGATGGCGGCACGCGGCAGGTCGAGCTTCATCGCGAACATGTCGTGCTGCGCCGTGCCGTTCTCGGCATGCGGATGGCGGTCAATGTTCGCGTCAGCGATTTCCTCGGCGTCGCCGTGCGCGGCATCGACGACGCGCAGATGCTGGTGCTGGTTCACCGCGATCCCGCGCTCACCATTCCGCTCGGCTCCAGCTCGGACGCCGACGAAATCACCTCCGCCTGGCAGACGTGGAGCGACATCTTCCGCCTGCCGCAGCTGACCGAGCGGGCACCGCGCCAGCCGGCCCCGCGTCGCCGTCGCCGCAACGCGATCCGCGCGCGCCGCCCGAAATTCCTGGTCCGCCGCCGCGCCGGCGTTCAGCTCAACGAAGCCAGCGTGCATCGCGACGAGCGCGAGATCATCGCGCGGGATTGAATTTGGCACCGTCATTCGCCTCACGGTAACTGTCGTCCCTGCGGAAGCAGGGACCCATACCCCGCGGCTTATATCGTGAGCGGGACTCGTCGTCCCGGCATGCTCAGCAATAACCGTTGGTGGTTATGGGTCCCTGCTTTCGCAGGGACGACACCGAATATGTGGTTCGGTCGAGTCATGCGTCCGTATTCTCGCGACACCTCTCGCGCGCCCCCGGAATGACGACGGAATGAGAGTTACGCCGCGCGCAGCACCGCGTCGACGACGAGGCTCGCGAACAGGATGAAGCCGGCGTCGCGATTGGACTTGAAGATGCGCAGGCAGAGCGCGGGATCGCTGGTGTCGAGCCGGCGGACCTGCCAGCCAAGATGCAGCGCGAACGCCGCAAGGCCGATCCAGGCCGGCCAGCGCGCGCTGGCGAGCGCGAATGCCGCGCCGATCAGCAGCACGGCGAGACCATAGAAGATCACCAGCGCGCGATGGGTGCGCGCGCCGAACAGCCGCGCGGTGGACTTGACGCCGATCAGTGCATCATCCTCGGCGTCCTGGTGGGCGTAGATGGTGTCGTAGGCGATCACCCAGGCGATCGATCCGGCGTAGAGCGCAATCGCCGCACCATCGATGCGTTCGAGCGTCACCGCAAATCCCATCAACGCGCCGTAGGAAAACGCGAGACCGAGCACGACCTGCGGCCACCAGGTGATCCGCTTCATGAACGGGTAGATCGCGACGATCACGAGCGAGGCGATGCCGGTCAGCACCGCGAAGCGGTTGAACTGCAGCAGCACCGCAAGCCCGATCAGCGCTTGCAGCACCATGAAGACCACCGCGCCCGTCACCGTGACCTGTCCGGCCGGGATCGGCCGCGACCGGGTGCGCTCGACCTTGGCGTCGAGATCGCGATCGGTGATGTCGTTCCAGGTGCAGCCGGCGCCGCGCATCACGAAGGCGCCGATGAAGAACAGCAGGACGACGAGCGGCAGCGAGCGGACATCGTGAGCGACGCCGGCGGCAAGCGCCGCCGACCACCAGCACGGCATCAACAGCAGCCACGAGCCGATCGGCCGGTCGTAGCGCGCCAACCGCAGATAGGGCCGCGACCAGACCGGCGCATGGGTATCCACCCAGTTGCCTGTGGAGTCGGCAACGCGGGCGGAAACGTCGCTCATCTGCGCTCAATCATCGGTGGACCCTTATCGGGTGAGAACGTTGCCGTTCAGCGTATCGAAGGTGCTGCCGCCCTTCTTGGTCGGCGTCGCTTCCGGCAGCGAGGCGGACGAGCCGAGCACGTCGCTCAGCGACGGCCCCGCCGGCCCGCGCGGCTGCGCCGCCGCCTGCTCCGCGACGTTGCAGACCTTCTTCAGCAGCGCTTCGGTATTCTTGTGACCGTCCTT
This sequence comes from Bradyrhizobium uaiense, assembly GCF_010811875.1. Lineage (GTDB taxonomy): Bacteria > Pseudomonadota > Alphaproteobacteria > Rhizobiales > Xanthobacteraceae > Bradyrhizobium > Bradyrhizobium uaiense. The sequence goes on along the minus strand of NZ_VKHP01000064.1, from coordinate 27,808 downwards.
GAGCTGGTTGGCGATCTGCGGCGGAATTCCGCACTTGGCCGCGTTGGTATCGACATATTTGATCATCTTGATCTCGGCCTGGCTGTAATTGCCGATCAGCTTGCAGGCCTCCTGCGGGCTGGCGTGCCGATCGCTCGCCGTCTTGATCGCCTTGCCGCGCTTCTCCGCTTCCTCACGCAGCGGGACGAAATTCTTCATGCAGGCCTCGCCGGCGCCACCTGCCTCCGCGCTGGGCGGGGGCGGCGGAGATGACAGACCGCCGCCCGCGATGGGGGCAGCACCATTGCTCGGAAAGGCCGAGGGCGTGGCGCCGACCCTGGCCGCCGGCGCGCCATTGACCGGCGGGAATGCAGGATCCGAGGCGGTGCCGGCCCGGCTGGCGGGACGTGCACCGTTGACCGGTGGGAACGCGGAATCCGAGGCGGTGCCGGCCTGGCCTTGATTGGGCAACGGTGCCGGAAAAGCGCTCTGGGCAGCCGCCTGCCCCGCGGACAGGGCGGTCGCGGCAACGGTCAGCACGATCAGTCGGCGGATCATCGAGGGTGTTTCTCCGGCAAAAGGTCCAGGCAACCCCAGCGCTACAAAAACGAAGCAACGAAATTTGGGGGCGTTTTACGATTCCTGTGAGGCCTTAACAACCCGTGGATTTGGGCGACAGCGCGGCGTAGGGCCACACCCGCCACATTAAATTGTTCCCCGATTCTAAGCCTTTAGGCTACGAGCACGGTAAAAATCGACCATCAAATCTGCCTGAACAGGATTTCCGGTCATGCACCGGTTTGAATTTCACGGTCCTGCGCTGACCGAAAAGCAAAAGGGGCCGCGTGCAAGCGACCCCTCGGACTGGAAAAATGACTTGGTGTCAGAAGCAATGTATCGACGCTTCCTTACTACCTTGGCCGACCAGTTCCTGGCGAGTCCGCGCGATTACGGTGTCGCCCGGTTTGGTTAACCTGCCGCGCAGCACTGACGCCGCTGGAACGCATCTCAAGAACCCACGACATGCCTGAACACGATTTCCGCAGCCCCCGCCTGTTTGTCGATGCCCCGCTCGGTGCCGGCGCGACCGTTCCGCTCGAACGTGACCAGAGCAACTATCTCGGCAACGTGCTGCGGCTTAACGCCGGCGACACCGTGCTGGTGTTCAACGGCCGCGACGGCGAATGGCGCGCGGCGATTTCCGGCCGCAAGCGGGCGGACACGCTGACAATCGCAGCACAAACCCGCGCGCAGGACCGGCTGCCCGACGTCGCCTATGTGTTCGCGCCGCTGAAACATGCCCGGCTCGACTACATGGTGCAAAAGGCGGTCGAGATGGGCGCCGCACGGCTGGTGCCGGTGCTGAGCCGCTTCACTCAGGTGTCGCGGGTCAACAGCGAGCGGATGCGTGCCAATGTGGTCGAGGCCGCCGAGCAATGCGGCATCATCTCGCTCGCCGAGGTGGCCGATCCCCTGCCCCTCAAACGCTACCTCGCCGGGCGCGACCAGGCGCGGCTGCTGGTGTTCTGCGACGAGGCGGCCCTGGTCGCAAATCCGATCCAGGCGCTGCAAGCGGCGAGGGCTGCAAATGCCGGCATCGATGTCCTGATCGGCCCTGAGGGCGGCTTCGCCGAGGAGGAGCGCGCGCTGCTGCTGCGCCAGCCCAGCATCCTCCGCCTCGCCCTCGGCCCGCGCATCCTGCGCGCCGACACCGCCGCCGTCGCCGCGCTGGCGCTGGTGCAGGCGGCGCTCGGGGATTGGGGGGCAAAATGATCATCCCGTCATCCTTGAGGTGCGAGCCTCTTCGGCGAGCCTCGAAGGATGCACGGCCCGGCCAGTGGCCGATTCATCCTTCGAGGCTCGCTGCGCTCGCACCTCAGGATGACGGGGCTTCAGGCGTGCTATGCGATGGAAGGCGACGGCAGACATCTTCCCCTAGCCAAGCCGTCGCAAAATCGTTAACGAACCCAATCATTAAGCCACTTGGCTGATCCTTGTCGAAACCCTGATCCGGCCATGGTAAGGGCTGCCCCGAACCACCCTGGAACCTGCGCCGGAGCCCCGATCCGGACCTTTTGGACGTCGAGATGACCGAAGCTGTCGCACCACGATCCGCCGCCGGATCCGCCTCATGGGCGGATGCGCTGCTGGCCTCGTTCGCGCAGGCCGGCTATCTCAGGTCCGAGCCCGCGATCCTGCAACCGGCCGAGCCGTTCCTCGACCTCTCCGGCGAGGACATCCGCAAGAGCCTGTATCTGACGACCGACCCGAGCGGCGAGGAGCTCTGCCTGCGCCCGGATCTCACGATTCCGGTGGCGCGCGACTACCTCGCCTCGTCCCGCGCCGGCCAGCCGGCCGGCTTCAGCTATCTCGGGCCGGTGTTCCGCTATCGAGACGGCCAGCCGAGCCAATTCCTGCAAGCCGGCATCGAATCCTTCGGGCGGCAGGACCGCGCCGCGGCCGACGCCGAGATGCTGGCGCTGGCGCTGGAGGCGACCACCGCGTTCGGGTTGACCGATGTCGAGATCCGCACCGGCGACGTGGCGCTGTTCAACGCGCTGATCGATGCGCTCGAACTCTACCCGGTGTGGCGGCGCCGGCTGATCAAGGATTTCAACCGCAAGGTTTCGCTGACCGACGACATCGAGCAGCTGACACTCTCAACCGCGCCGGGCCGCAACGAATATGAGGGCGTGCTCGCGGCGCTGGCCGGCTCCGACCGCAAGGCGGCGCTGGCGCTGGTCACCGATCTGATGTCGATCGCCGGCACCACCAATGTCGGCGGGCGCACGGTCGCCGAGATCGCCGACCGCTTCCTCGAGCAATCGACCTTGAAGGCCGGCGCGCTGCCGCACGACGCGGTCGCGACCATCAAGCGCTTCCTGGCGATCTCGGGCGATCCCGACGACGCGGTCGCGCAGCTGCGCGCGCTGGCCTCCGACGCCAAGCTGAACCTCGCCGCCGCGATCGACCAGCTCGAGAGCCGGGTCGGCTTCATGGCGGCGCGCGGCATCGACATCCGAAAAACCCGCTTCTCGACGGCGTTCGGCCGCGGCCTCGACTATTACACCGGCTTCGAGTTCGAGCTGCACGCCAGGGGCAATGGCAGCGAGCCGCTGGTCGCGGGCGGGCGCTATGATGGGCTGATGACGCAGCTCGGATCGGTGAGCCCGATCCCCGCGGTCGGCTTCTCGGTCTGGATCGAGGCGATGACCCGGCATGGCAAGGCCCTGCGCGGAGGCGCCCAATGAGCACGCCCTTCGTCGTCGCGGTTCCCTCCAAGGGACGCTTGCAGGAAAACGCGGAGAGCTTCTTCGCCCGCGCCGGGCTGACCCTGTCGAAGGCCGGCGGTGCGCGCGACTATCGCGGCACCATCGCCGGCGTCGACAATGTCGAGATCGCCTATCTCTCGGCGAGCGAGATCGCGGCCAATCTGGCCCGCGGCTCGGTGCATCTCGGCGTCACCGGCGAGGACCTGGTGCGCGAGAGCATTCCCGATCCCGACAAGCGCGTGCTGATGATCGAAGGCCTCGGCTTCGGCTATGCCAATGTCGTGGTCGCAGTGCCACAGGCCTGGATCGACGTCCGCACCATGGCCGATCTCGACGACGTCGCATCGGGCTTCCGCGAGCAGCACAATCACCGCATGCGGGTCGCGACCAAATACATCAATCTGACGCGCGGCTTCTTCGCCAGGCACGGCGTCGGCGACTACCGCATCGTCGAAAGCGCCGGCGCCACCGAAGGCGCGCCCGCGGCCGGCACCGCCGAACTGATCGTCGACATCACGACCACAGGGGCGACGCTTGCCGCCAACGGCCTCAAGGTGCTGGACGACGGCGTGATGCTGCGCAGCCAGGCCAATCTGGTGGCCTCCAAGGACGCCGACTGGTCGACCGGCGCCCGCGAGACCGCGCGCGTCATCCTCGACCACATCGCCGCGCGCGCCCGCGCCAGCAAGTATCGCGAGGTCCGCACCCGCTTCGCCGGCTGCAACGATGCGCTGCTGTCCGAGGCGCACAGCCGTTTCGGCGTGGTCGCCCCGTTCGGCGGCCCGACCTCGTCGGGCATGCTTACGCTGCACTGCCCACCGGGCAAGCTTTACGCGCTCGGCAGCTTCCTGCGCGAGCACGGCGCCGAGACCGTCTCGGTGGTGTCGCTGGACTACGTGTTCGACCGCGAGAACCCGCTGTTCGCCAAGCTTGAGGCGTTCCTGCGACAATGAGTCGACAGGACCGTTCATGTTGGCGACAGCCGGCCGTCGGTACCATATTGTGTTCATGATCTCTCGTTGCGACGCGTTTTCCTGCCGCGAACCGGAACCCGATTTCGCGCGAAAACGCTCTAGTTCTGGAACCTGACCGATGATGCTGGGCTCCGACGTTTCCAGCCTGACCACAACCGCCAAGACCGCCGCCGCGCAGGGTCTGTCCATCGTCGTGCCTGTCTACAACGAGGCCGCCGGGCTTAGTGCGCTGCACCAGCGACTGATCGACCTCGCCAAGGCGCTGGGCGTCCGTTACGGCCTCGCTTGCGAAGTGATCTATGTCGACGACGGCAGCGCCGACAACACGCTGGCGATCGCGCGCGGCCTGCCTGCCGATGGGCTCGACCTCCAGGTGGTGTCGCTGTCGCGCAATTTCGGCAAGGAGGCGGCGCTGATGGCCGGCCTCGACCATGCCCGCCGCGGCGCGGTGCTGTTCATGGATGGCGACGGCCAGCACCCACCGACACTGGTGGAGCAACTGGTCGCGCACTGGATCGATGACGGCTACGACGTGGTCTACACCGCGAAGGCGCATCGCGACAATGAATCGGCGGCGAGGCGACTTGCCGTGCGCGGCTTCTACGCGCTGATCAACTGGGGTGCGCGGCAGCAGATTCCCGAGGACGCCGGCGACTTCCGCCTGCTCTCGCCGCGCGCGGCCGCGGCCTTGCGGCAATTGCCGGAGCGCAACCGCTTCTTCAAGGGCCTCGCCAGCTGGATCGGCTTCAAGCAGATCCGCGTCGACTACGAGCCGGCGCCGCGCGCGCATGGCGTCACCACCTTCAATGCCGGCCGGCTGATCGGCCTGTCGATCGAGGGCCTGACCTCGTTCTCGGTGGCGCCGCTGCGCTTTGCCAGCCTGCTCGGCGCGCTGCTCGCCGGCGTGGCCTTCCTGTTCGGTCTCTCAATCCTGTGGGAAGTGCTGACCACCGGCAAGCAGGTCCCCGGCTATCCGTCGCTGATGATCGGCATGATGACGATCGGCGGCGTGCAGCTCATCATGATCGGGATCGTCGGCGAATATATCGGCAAGATCCTCTCCGAGCTGAAGGCGCGGCCAATCTACTTCGTCGCCGAGCATACCGAGAAGCACGCTGACGGCGGCGCGGCGCAGGCGGCCTCCGAGCGGACCGCCGCCGAATGAGCGAAACTTCCTAGTGGTCCGATTCCAACATTCGCATTCCGACCGGGAGGCATTTTGCGAATGTTGGGATCAAAGGACCACTAGAAAAAAATTCTTGCAGTGGAGCTCTTAGATTTGACGTTCGCATTGAGGAGTCGCGGCAAATGACGGCGAACGTCAAATCCGCTCCACTGCGCCGGATCTGGCTGTGTGCTGACGACTATGGCTTGAGCGACGGCGTCAACCGCGCGATCCGCGATCTGATCGAGCGTGGCCGCCTCAACGCAACATCGGTGATGATGGTGACCCCGGCGATCGGCCGCGAGGCCGCGGCCGCGCTAAAGGCATCGGTGGCGAAAAGCCCGCGCTGCGCGATCGGGCTGCATGTGACGCTGACCGCGCCGTTCCGGCCGCTGACGATGCACTTCCGGCCGCTCGACGGCGACATGTTTCTGCCCTTCCCGCGACTGTTGCGCGCCGGGCTGATGCATCGGCTCGATGCCGAGCTGGTGCATGCCGAGGTGCTGGCGCAGCTCGACGCGTTCCAGGATTTGTTCGGCCGCGCGCCCGATTTCGTCGACGGCCATCAGCATGCGCAGCTGTTTCCGCAGGTGCGCGACGGCTTCCTGCGCGCCGTGAAGGAGCGCGCACCCAACGCCTGGGTGCGGCAGTGCGGCCGCGAAGGTCCGCTCGCGCGCCAGCTGGCGGCGCCCAAGGCGCTGGTGCTGAACGTGCTCTCAACGCAATTCCGCATCAAGGCGCAGCGTTCAGGCCTGCATTTCAATCCGGCCTTCGCCGGCGCCTACGACTTTACGCGCGGCAGCGACTTCGGCGCGCTGATGCAGGGCTTCCTCGACGGCATGCCCGAGGGCGGGCTCGTGATGTGCCATCCGGGTTTCGTCGATGAAACACTGAAAAATCTCGACCCGCTGACGACCCAGCGCGAGACCGAGCATGCCTATCTCGCAGGCGACGATTTCGCCGCGCTGCTGGCCCTGAATAAAGTTACACTGGCCTGATGGGGTTCATAAGAATCCGCCGGTCGTATTGTCGCATACATAAATTTAATTCTGGCCCCCACTCCTTGCGCCACAAACCCCGTCCTACATGAGGCGCGCGCCGATTCGATCGACGCGATGGAGAACGCCATGACACCGCAAGAACGCCAACTGATCGACGATCTCTTCGACCGGCTCGCCAAGCTGGAGAATGCCCCGCGCGACAGCGAGGCCATGTCTGCGATCATGCAGGGCCTGCGCAGCGCGCCGAATGCGGTTTACGCGCTGGTGCAGACCGCGCTGGTGCAGGACGAGGCGCTGAAGCGCGCCCATGACCGCATCCAGGAACTCGAGGCCGCTGTCGGCCAGCAGCAGCCGGCCCAGCAGCAAGGCGGTTTCCTCGATTCGATGCGCGATGCGATCTTCGGCCAGGGTCAAGGACAGGGCCAGCAGCCGCATGGTTCGGTGCCGCCGGTGCGCGCGCCGGATATCGGCGGCGGCCGTCCGGTCTGGAACTCGGGCCAGGCGATGCAGCAGGCAGGCGGCGGCTATGGCCAGAACTACGGCCAGCCGCCCCAGCAATACGGCCAGCCTTATGGCGGCCCGCAGCCCCCGGCTTTCGGCGGCGGCGCGCCCGGTGGTGGCGGCGGCTCGTTCCTCGGCACGGCGGCTGCGGCCGCGGCCGGCGTGGTCGGCGGCGGGCTGCTTCTCAGCAGCATCCGCGGCATGATGGGTGGCGGTGGCCACCAGTCGCTGGCCGATGCCGGCGGCCTCGGCGGCGGCTCACGCCCTTGGGGCGGCGACCAGTCGTCGAGCGACCTCGCCCGTGACGCGGGGATCAACGATGTCAGTTCGTCCGGTCGCGACAGTGATTACGGCTCGCGCGCCGGCGCGTTCGACCAGGCGCAGGCCGACCGGGACAGTGACGATGATCAAGACGCCGATGACTTCGACGACAACGGCGGCGACGACAACGGCGATTACGCGTAAACGCGATCGCTGAAATGACAACGGCCGCTCCAATCGAGCGGCCGTTTTTGATTTTGACCAATCCGTAGCCCGGATGAAGCTCTTCCCCTTCCCCCTGAAAGGGGGAAGGTCGGGATGGGGGTCAGCCACACGCGGCTATGCCAGTGGAGAGACAGGATCCCCACCCGCTTTGCTCTGTCGAGCAAAGCGACCTCCCTTTTTCAAGGGGAGGTTGACGCGCCCGCGCCCTTCTCACATCACGACGACCTTGGCGCCGACATTGACGCGGCCGTAGAGGTCGATGACGTCCTCGTTGCGCATCCGGATGCAGCCGGACGAGACGTTGGTGCCGATCGTCCAGGGCTCGTTGGAGCCGTGGATGCGGTAGAGCGAGGAGCCGAGATACATCGCACGCGCCCCGAGCGGATTCTCCGGGCCGCCTTCCATGTGCCGCGGCAGATCGGGACGGCGCGCCAGCATTTCCGGCGGCGGCGTCCAGGCCGGCCATTCCTTCTTCGCCGAGATCGTCTTGGTGCCGGCCCAGGTGAAGCCGGGACGGCCGACGCCGATGCCGTAGCGCAGCGCGCGGCCGTCGCCCTGCACCAGATAGAGGAACTTGTTCGGCGTATCGACGACGATGGTGCCGGCGCCTTCCTTGCCGCTGTAATCGACCAGCTGCTTTTCATAGCGCGGATCGAACGGACGCTGGGTCGGATCGCCCGCGGCCTCCTCCTGCTGACGGATCATCTGCTGCTGCGGATCCATCGGCGGCAGCTGGCGATTGCCGTAATAGCCGGGCTGCTGCTGATACTGCGGCGAGTAACCCTGCGACGATGGCGCATCGCCGAACAGGAATTCGATGAAGCCGCCGCCCATGTTGGAGCGCTGCGGCTGTACATAGGCGGTGCGCATCGGCGGCTGCCGTGCGCCCTGGTTGGCGTAGATCACAGACGGCTCGGGCTGAGCCGCCGCGTCGATCGCCATGGCGTGATGGGGAACGGCAATAAGAGAAGAGGCGCCGGCAAGCAGCGCAAGCGTGGTTTTCCTGAACATCGACGTACTCTGTACTGGTTTCGTCGTGACTTGCTTTGCGAGGGCGCGCGGTGCGCCGTTGCACGTGGTCAATAAGCAGTGAAAACCGCGTCGGTTTGGTAAACGGAACGGCCGTTTCGATTCACCACGTCGGCAATGCCGCGTGGTTTTGCCTGACAGCGTTTATTTTGCGTGAATGCCGCGGCGATATGGTTAATCGCCGGTATCGCTGCGGTCGCTCGCCATCGGCGCAAACTGTTCCCGCGTGAACCTGACGTTAAATCCACCTTGTCTAGAACGGACTTCAGTAGAAGGGGCGGGAATGAAAATCATGTCAGTGAAGCGTAAGCGTTTTCGTGTCGAGCAGGCGATGGGTGAAGTCGTGATGCCGGAGCCGGAGGTTGTTGCGGGCGGCGCCGACCTCGGTCCGATGCATCGCGAGATCATGGCCGAGCTTCGCTCGATCCGCGCCCAGATGGCCGCCGCACCGGGCGAGCGCAGCGGCAACGGCGTTGATGCCGCCGTCGCCCGCGAGGTCGCCGAGACGCACGCGCTGCTCGAGACCTACCGCGCGCAGGTCGAACAGTGCGAGAAGCTCAAGGTCGAGCTCGACCTGATCCACGACGCGATCAGCCGCACCAAGCGCGAGATCGCCGTGCTGCACGGCAAGAGCTTCAACGGCGAGGAGATGGCCAAGGTCAATGGCGAGCTCGGCGCCGTGGTCGGCGGCACCGAACAGGCGACCCAGCAGATCCTCGAGGCGGTGGAGGCGATCGACCAGGCCGCGACCGCGCTGTCGAAGAACGTCACCCCCGATCAGCAGAAGCTGCTCAGCGAAGATATCCAGGAGCGCGTGGTCTCGATCTTCGAGGCCTGCAACTTCCAGGACCTCACCGGCCAGCGCATCAACAAGGTGATGCAGACGATGAAGTTCATCGAACAGCACATCAACGAGATGATGAACATCTGGGGCGGCGTCGACGCGATCAAGACCCACTCCCCGCCGATCGTCGACACCCGCGAGGGCGACGCCCGCCTGCTCAACGGCCCGAAGCTCGACGGCGACGCCGGCCACGCCTCGCAGGACGACATCGACGCGATGTTTAACTGAGCGATCGCCAGATCAGAACGAAAAACGCCGGCCCTCGGGCCGGCGTTTTTGTTTGAAGCACGGCAAGCGGCAAATCAGTCAGAACCTCTGCCCGACAGTATGCAGCTTGTGCCAACTGCGACACCGGCAAATCTGCTGGCAGGTTTGCTGTCGCGGGTGCATATTGCCGCGCGAGGGAATTGTCATGCGTGTGCCGGGAGCCAGTATTGGGTGCCGGTTGCATCGGACTTCCGGGATCATTCCGGTTGTCCCCGCGCACAACCTTGTATTTTCACCGAACACAATATCGCAAATTCGCGGCGCGCTCGCTGCGCGCATTCGACGCGCAGGGCTTCGCATTGAAACATGGCGGATGCTGTGGGGGCGCACGATCAAGCTTGCGGCAAGAAGGGTTACGCGCCGGCTTTTCTCGGAGTTGCAGCGCGAGGCTGTCTGTGAGGCCGTGGCGATCGGCGGCGGGTTTGTTTCATTCGCGCTGATGGCGTGCGCCTTGTTACCGGATCACTGATTGGGGTGGAGCCACCGGAGTACGCAACGCTGGAGATTGAACATGACGCAAAGAATTGTCCGAAATACTGCAATTGCACTTTCGACTATCGCTTGTGCGACACTGTTCTCCATCACCTGGTCCGAGCAGGGCGGCGTATCGGCGTCGGTCGAAAGCGCCCAGGCGCGTGTGGGCCGACCGCTGACGCCCATGAGCGCCGCAGGCGTTGCGCGTCGTCACACCCGACGCGCCGCGTACGGGTACGGGGTTGGCGCGGGGATCGCCGCCACGGCAGCGGTCGCGGCCGCAGCAGCTACCGCGCCGGCCTATGGCTGGGGCACAAACAACTGGACCGACGCATATGCCGCCCAGACCGATGCCCAGTTTGGCCAGCCTTACTACCCGGCCCGGGCCTATCACGGAATCAGTCCGTATTACGGCTACAGCGGATGGGCGGACTACAAAGCGGCCAATGGTATCGGCTGCGAGCCCGGCACGATGACGAAAATGGCTGATGGTAACATGTACGTCTGTCAGTGAAGCCGGCGCGACGCCACGGAACGAGGGCGGCTCGGTGAGCCGCCCTTGTTCTTGATGAAGCAGATCGATCTCACGGGGCGACGGGTCACGCCCGGCGTTGATCTACGTCAACATCACCTATCCCTCGCCACCGACGATACCCAGGCACGATACCTGGGACGCATTTGAAGCGGCTCCATCACTTTTCGGTTCGCGTGCGATGAGGGAGGATCACCATGCGTCGGACGACCATTCTTTCGATCAAGTCAGCGACTGCGGGAATTGCGGCCAGCCTGATGTTGGGACTAGCGGGTGTCACGTTCAGTTCAGCACCGGCGAAGGCCGTCGTGTACTGCACCTATGTCGGATATCCGCACGGTTGCGTGGCGCGGGCAGGCGTCGTGCTCCGGCCGCGTCCGGTGGCGCGCGCTGCGGTCCGGCATAACGTGGGCGGCAACATGAATGGCGGCGTCAATCGCGTCGGCGTGCGGCGGTAAGGCAGTTTTGGGGGTTACGACCGCGAGCGCACACGGCAAGCCACGTCGTTCCCCTTCGGCCAGCGAAAACGAAAACGCCGCCCTTCACAGCCGGCGCTTTTGCTTGAGCGGCAATCTATCCGCCGTCATTGCGAGCGAAGCGAAGCAATCCATCGATCCGCGAATGCGGCGGCATGGATTGCTTCGTCGCTTCGCTCCTCGCAATGACTGCGACCTTCCCCTTCTCCCCTTGTGGGAGAAGGTGGCGCGAAGCGCCGGATGAGGGGTTGTCGCCGCATAGTCAAATGGCAAGAGGGTCACCTGCCGAGAGAGACCCCTCACCCGGATTGCATCTGGCGATGCAATCCGGCCTCTCCCACAAGGGGAGAGGCGAACCTCCGATGCGGCACTAGCCGGGGTGGAACAAATGTCTCGCCGTTACGCCCTCGGGGCGCAGCGCACGTAGACCATGTTGCCGTAGCGGGTGGCGGCGTCCTTGTCGACGAAGCGGGTGATCAGGACCCGCCCGTCGAACGAGATGATCTCGCGGTCCTGCTCGCCGGGCACAGGGCCAGGCGGGCCGATATAGTTCTTGCCGCTCGGGGAACCCTTCAGCCGCAGTTCCTGCGGGGTGGCCTGGTCGGCCAGATGCATGATGACGCCGCCGTTCTGGCCGGCGCCGATCACATAAGGCTGCTTGCACTGGCCGCGCGCGGCGGCCTCGGTACGGGCGCGGTCGGCGGGATTCTGGAACGAGGCGAGACCCCAGCGGCCGACGATCTCGTCGGGGCGGATGCTCGCGGGCATCTCCGGGGCCACCCCCGGCTCGGAGGGCGCCGGCTCGTTCGACGACAGCGACGGCAGGCTCATGCTGCCGCACGCCCCCAAGAGTGTCGTCAGCGCCGAAACAGCCGCGAACCGTGCGACCAATCGCGCGTTGAGTGACATGATCATGTGTATCCCCCGACTATGTCCCGGCCGCACCCGTCATGCAGCCAAGCGTAAAACTTAAGACGGAGCAATGACGTCTGACAAAATTACGTCATCGCTACGATTTGGTTTCTGGTCCACCATCCTATATTGGCCTCACCAAGGCCTTAACCCGTTTGCTTGACAGAAACTGCGCCAAGCCATATTCCCCGGCGCACAATTAGCACTCTCGCACCACGATTGCTAAATGCGCCGGGCGTCCTGCCTGGCGCCGACCGGACCGGCATTCAACGCCGGTCTCGATGAACCGGACCTGAAACCGAGCCTCCAAGAGGGAACGTCATGGCTAAATCCACCTTCCGCCCCCTGCACGACCGCGTCGTGGTCAAGCGTATCGATGCCGAGGAGAAGTCCAAGGGCGGCATCATCATTCCGGACTCGGCCAAGGAGAAGCCGTCCCAGGGCGAGATCGTCGCCGTCGGCCCGGGTGGCCGCGACGAAGCCGGCAAGCTGATCCCGATCGACCTCAAGGTCGGCGACCGCGTGCTGTTCGGCAAGTGGTCGGGCACCGAGGTCAAGCTCGACAACCAGGAGCTCCTGATCATGAAGGAGTCCGACATCATGGGCGTGCTGGCGTAAGCGCCACTAACCCGAGAGCCGCTGATCGCCGGCACAATCACCTCTTCCCTTCTCCCATCGAAGTCGGATTTATCCGACTTCGACAAGTCAGGGATACCCAAGTCGGGTAAACCCGACTTGGGTTGGGAGAAGGTGGCGCGCAAAGCGCGCCGGATGAGGGGTCTCTATCCGCGGAGACAGACCCCTCACCCGTCCGCGATGCTTCGCATCGCGTCCACCCTCTCCCACAAGGGGAGAGGGGAAGCAGACCCGGCGATCAAACGGCAAACAATTCACAGACACATTCCAGGAGTTCAAAACAATGGCTGCCAAGGACGTAAAATTCGCCGGAGACGCCCGCGACCGCATGCTGCGCGGCGTCGACGTGCTCGCCAACGCCGTCAAGGTGACGCTCGGCCCGAAGGGCCGCAACGTCGTCATCGAGAAGTCATTCGGCGCGCCCCGCATCACCAAGGACGGCGTCACCGTCGCCAAGGAGATCGAGCTCGACGACAAGTTCGAGAACATGGGCGCGCAGATGCTGCGCGAGGTCGCTTCCAAGACCAACGACACCGCCGGTGACGGCACCACCACCGCGACCGTGCTGGCGCAGGCCATCGTCCGCGAAGGCGCCAAGTCGGTTGCCGCCGGCATGAACCCGATGGACCTGAAGCGCGGCATCGACATTGCCGTCGCCGCGGTGATCAAGGACATCGAGAAGCGCGCCAAGCCGGTTGCCGCCTCCTCCGAGGTCGCCCAGGTCGGCACCATTTCGGCCAATGGCGACACCGCGATCGGCAAGATGATCGCGCAGGCGATGCAGAAGGTCGGCAACGAGGGCGTCATCACCGTCGAGGAGAACAAGTCGCTCGAGACCGAGGTCGACATCGTCGAGGGCATGAAGTTCGACCGCGGCTACCTCAGCCCGTACTTCATCACCAACGCCGAGAAGATGACCGCCGAGCTCGAGGATGCCTACATCCTGCTGCACGAGAAGAAGCTTTCCGGCCTGCAGGCGATGCTGCCGGTGCTGGAAGCCGTGGTGCAGTCGGGCCGTCCACTGCTGATCCTCGCCGAGGACGTCGAGGGCGAGGCGCTGGCGACGCTGGTGGTGAACCGCCTGCGCGGCGGCCTCAAGGTCGCCGCCGTCAAGGCGCCGGGCTTCGGCGATCGCCGCAAGGCGATGCTGGAGGACATCGCGATCCTGACCGGCGGTCAGCTGATCTCCGACGACCTCGGCATGAAGCTCGAGAACGTCACGGTCAACATGCTCGGCCGCGCCGGCAAGATCGTGATCGACAAGGAGAACACCACGATCGTCAAGGGCGCCGGCAAGAAGAAGGACATCGACGCCCGCGTTGGCCAGATCAAGGCGCAGATCGAGGAGACCACCTCGGACTACGACCGTGAGAAGCTGCAGGAGCGTCTTGCCAAGCTCGCCGGCGGCGTTGCCGTGATCAAGGTCGGCGGTGCGACCGAGGTCGAGGTCAAGGAGAAGAAGGATCGTGTCGAGGACGCGCTGAACGCGACCCGCGCCGCGGTGCAGGAAGGCATCGTGCCCGGCGGCGGCGTGGCGCTGCTGCGCGCCAAGAAGGCGGTCGGCCGTCTCACCAACCCCAATGCCGACGTCCAGGCCGGCATCAACATCGTGCTCAAGGCGCTGGAAGCTCCGATTCGCCAGATCTCGGAGAACGCCGGTGTCGAAGGCTCGATCGTGGTCGGCAAGATCCTCGAGAACAAGTCGGAGACCTTCGGCTTCGACGCCCAGACCGAGGACTATGTCGACATGGTCGACAAGGGCATCATCGACCCCGCCAAGGTGGTGCGTACCGCACTTCAGGACGCCTCCTCCGTGGCCGGCCTGCTGGTGACCACCGAGGCCATGGTCGCCGAAGTGCCGAAGGACGCGGCGCCGGCGATGCCGGGCGGCGGCATGGGTGGAATGGGCGGCATGGGCGGTTTCTAAGCCGCACTCGCGCAGTATCGAGATCGAAGGCCGCCTCCGGGCGGCCTTCTTTTTTGCAGTTTGATTACGATCGAGACGTAAGGATCATCCGATGTCCCGCGACGCCAAATCCCTGACGTCAACGCTCGCGTTGTTCTACGCGATCGGCGCGGTGCTCGCGCTGCGCGCCTATGCCCAAGACAGCATCGATGATCTCGCGGTCGTCCTGACGTTCTGGTTCAAGCAGACGTTGACGTTTGCCGTCCTCGGCGGGGGCTATTGGCTCTACTACGTCATTGCCGGCTCTGCCGGTCATCGTCCGAAAGCGCCGCTGCGCTTCCTGGACATCGCCTTCCTGGCTGCCGCTGCCACGCTCGGCATCGGCATGCTGGTGCACAGTTGAGTTACGCGACGCACACGTCCGGCACCGCAACCTTCTGAAACAAATGCGGCGACGCCACCACCGAAGCTGGATAGGCCGAGAGCTTCGCCCTGAACTCGGGGTTCATGAACGCCGCGCGGAAGGCGGCGGTGGATTCCCAGACCGCGTAATTCAGATAGGCCGGGCTCTCGCCGAGTGCGCGGTGCAGCTGGGTCGAGATGAAGCCGGGCTGCCGCTTCATGATGGCGGCGTCGTCCTGCCAGGCTTTCAGGAAGGTGTCCTCGTCGGCCTTGTCGAGGGTGAAGAGGTTGACCAGTACGACGTTCCTGGCATCGACCGCGAGCTGGCGGTCGATCGGGAATGCGGGGTCGAGGGGGCGCATCTGCGGCATGGCTGGCTCCGTTGATATGGTGCTATGATGTCATTCCGACCAGATCGATACATATCAATATTGACATTATGATGTCAATACACACCTATGGTGACAAATGCCGCAAACCAAGCGAACGCCGGCCGGTGAAGCCCTGAGCAACCTGATTCCCGACCTGTTCAGGCTCAACAGCCTGCTGTTCACGTCAGGCGACCGGCTGGTGGCCGGGCTCGGGCTGACCAGCGCGCGCTGGCAGATCCTCGGCGCCATCGTCGCCGCTGAGCGCCCGCAACCGGTGGCGTGGCTGGCGCGCGACCTCGGCGCCGCCAGACAGAACGTGCAGCGAATCGTCAACGACCTCGAACGGGACGGGCTCGTCGCCTTCGAGACCAACCCACATCACCGCCGCGCCCAGCTCGTCGTGCTGACCGACAAGGGCCAGCAAAGCTTCGACGCGGCGATGCGGCTGCAACTGCCCTGGGTGAACGGCCTCGCCGACGGACTGTCGATGAAGGACATCGAAACCGTGAGCCGCGTCGTCAGTACATTGCGCGGCAGGCTGGAGAACGGCGAAGAACCTTAAGGCGCGATGAGATCAGACAGAGCCGTCATCGCGCCTTAGCTTGTTGTCCAAGCATGATCTTTTCGGAAAATCGCTTCGCCGGGCCATGACAGTGCCAAAGGTCAGATCGTTCGAAATTGATAACCGCCGTCAGGCGGCCTTCTTTTTTGGCCAATGACACGGAGGTTTGCTAGTTACGACGGAACCGATTCTGCCCTTCGAGGACTTATCGTATGCGCGCGCTCCCGCTCCTGCTGCTCGGTCTTGCCTTCGCCTCGGCCCCTGCCCTCGCCCAGATGAAGCTGCAATCGAAGGCAGCCCCGTCGAACGGCCCCGAGACGCGCTATTTCACCGCGATCGACGGCCTGATGGACGGCAATGCCGATGTCGTCCTGAAGGAAACCCGCCAGGGCAAGACCGTGACTGCGGCCGTGCTCGACGTCTGCTATCCCGCCGACAAGGGCTCCGACCGCAAGGACCGCTTCGTCGCCAACCTTGCCGTCAGCGGCCAGACGCTGTCCGGCACCACCCAGAGCGTCGCCGACAAGCAGCCGGTCTCCATCAAGCTGAACCGCAAGCAGACCGGCGACAGCTTTGAGTTCCGCGGCCAGATCACGATCGGCCAGACCGTGACCGAGGTCGCCTCGACGGACAATTCCGATCTCAGCGAGAAGGAATTCCAGGACAATCAAGCCACCGAGGACGGCATCACGCCGCAGCCGAAGGATTTTACCGACGTCTCGCCGGAATCGATCGGCGTGCGGGTGAAGCTCGATGCGGCGGCCGATTTCCTCAAGAGCCTGAAGGGCGAAGCCGTCGAGATCGCCACCTCCAGCCTCGCGGTGACCTGCGATGCGCTGCGCTCCGGCGAGCAGACCATCAACCTCACCGTCGATCCCGAGCACGCCAGCGCGCTGCTCGCCAAGGTGAAATCCGCGCCCGGCGTGACCGCAGCCGGCTGGACCAGCGGCGTGGTCGAGATGGACCGCACCATCCGTATTGCCGCCGCCGACTGGCGCGACGGCGACAAGATCAACAAGGACAGACTGGCGACCGCGATCGCCGGCGTGCTGGCGAAGACGCTTGCGGCCAAGCCCGCCTCGGCGACGTGGAACGCGAACACCGGCAAGCTCAAGCTGGTGCTGAAGCGGCCCAGCGCGATCTATCCTGCGCTCGGCCTCACCCAGAATTATGAAATCACCGCCCTCGTCTCGCCCGACAAGCCCGGCAGCTCGGACAAGCTCATGCTCTGGGTCTCGAGCCCCACCGTCTCGACATCGGATGACAGCTCCGGCGCCAAGCTGAACCTGTCCGACGATTCCAGCAGCGACGAGGAAGCCAGCGAGACCAAGGACGACAACGGCGCGATCGACGCGCTGACCAAGGAGTTCAAGGGCCAGCGCTGGGACGCCGACAAGTCGGTGTGGCACTGAGGTCGGCGGTTCAGCAATATCTCGGCCACAAGCCCCGATCATGATGTTCGTGATTGGCTATCTCAGCCCTTCATCAAGCACGAAGGGCTGGCCCGTCGACCTGATCCATCAGACCGAGTGGGCATTCATCATCGTTGCGGTGGCCTGCCTCATCTTTGCGATCGCCGCTCGTCGTCGCGCGCCGGAGTTCGTGTGCAACCTGATTGCGATCTTCGGAGGTGCCGGCGCGGGCCTAGGCCTAGTCATGCCGTTTGAGCTCGCGCCTTTCTTCTTCGGTTTGAGCCAGGAGGCCATGATAGAGACCTTCGTGTTGATCCTGGCCTATCCGATCGCAATCTTCGCGTTCTTCCTCCTGTTTCGCGGCATCGCCGTTGCAAAGCCGCCGAAGTCGCCACGGCTCTAGCGGCACGACATTGTTGCCTGCCGCCGAAGGAGCCGCGTCCGGACCTGACTGGAGCATTCCGAACGAGGCTCGATCGCATCGAAGTTGCGCATGATGCTCTCCCGTGTGATCGCGAACAGGTTTTCGCGCGCGTTGCGCAAACCACCCGCTTCCCGATTGCGCGATGATGTTCGCGAAGCGGCGCTAAGCGCCATATCGACAAAGCGGAATCTTGCCTGAAAAGCAGCTGCACGCCCGATCTGAAATCGGGTGGTGCGACACGCGTCTCACATTGCCTAATGCGCGCATCGACACAGCGCCGGTCGCGATGCCGGCAACGCGCAAATGGAGACGATGAGATGTCAGAGCAAAACAAGGATGTGGTCGGCCGATGGTTCACGGGCTTCTGGGGAAATCCGTGGAATCCAAGCATCATCGAAGAGCTCGCGACGCCAGACATTGTCGTGCACTACCCGATGCACGAACCGAAGAAGGGTCGCGCCGCCGTCACGCAATTCATCACCGAGTTTCGCGAAGCGTTTCCGGATCTGAATTTCTGGGGCGTCGGCGATCTCGTCGCGGAAGGCGACCTCGTCGTCGGCCGCTGGGAAGGCGGCGGAACGCACACCGGACCTGCGTTCAGCGACTTCCGCCTCGGCTCGCTGCCCGCGGCTTCCGGCCGCAAGATGACGTTCGCCGGCACCACCGTGCTGCGCGTGCGGGACGGACGGATCGCCGAGGAGCTTGGACAGGAAGATGCGCTAACCGCCATGCTGCAGCTCGGCCTCATCCGCTTGCCTGAACAGAGTGGTTACGCCGGATGAACCGGCGTTTCACCGACCATCGTATCGCAGTTGCCCGAACGCACCTTCCATGCGTTCGGGCAGCGCAAGCGGTCGGCTCAGTGAAATTGAACCGCTCTAACCCGCAGGCTCGCTGGACGCATTCCAATGTTGCCACACCGGCATTGCATCTCCGGGTGCAGTGCCGGTTCAGTCCTTCCAATTACTCTGCGTCAAGCCGGAAAGATCAGGCACGTCGTCGTACCATGCGCGAGCAACCGTCCCTTCGCGTCGGTGACCCTGCCCTCCGCGGTGCCGACGCGGCGGCCGCAATTGAGCACATGGCCCTCGGCCCGGATCGGGCCGGTGTCCGGCGTGATCGGCCGCACCAGCGAGATCTTGAATTCGAGCGTGGTCTGGCTGATGCCGGCGTCGAGCGTCGACTGCACCGCAAGCCCCATGCAGCTGTCGAGCAGCGTCGCGGTGAGACCGCCATGCACGGTGCCCGCCGGATTGAGATGCGCATCCGTCGGCACCAGCGTGACGACGACGCGGCCGTGCTCCGCCTCGGTGACGTCATAGCCGAGCGTCCGCGCGATCGTGTTGAGCGGCAAGGCGCCGGAGGCGAGCCCCTGGACGAATGCGAGTCCGCTCATCTTGAGTTTTTGTTCCGCACTCACCGTGCCGTAGCTCTTGGCCATTGCTGATCTCCATCGGGTTCATTGCATCGTGACGACTGGCCGCCGCCTCCGCCGCAGCGAGATCGGCGAGCGACCGTAGAGTGTTGCGAATGCAGCGGTCATGCGCCTTGCGCTGGAGAAGCCGGCGCGCTGCGCCACCACGGACAGCGGAGCATCGCTGCCGTCGATCAGGCGCTTGGCGCGCTGCACGCGCAGCGAGAGTGCGACCTGGAGCGGCGAGGCCTCGAGATGCTCGGCGAACAGACGCGTCAGATGCCGCGCGCCGACGCCGAGCCGTTCGGCCAGTGCGGTAACATTGCCGCGGTCGAGTGCGCCGTCCTCGATCAGCGCAAGCGCGCGCTCGACGGTCGTCCTGGTGCCTTTCCATGCCGGGCAGAACGGCGCCGCCTCGGGACGGCAGCGCAGGCAAGGGCGGAAGCCGGCGCGTTCGGCCGACGCCGCACTGCCATAGAACCGCACATTGCGCGCGAGCGGCGTGCGCGCCCGGCAGACCGGGCGACAATACACACCCGTGGTCCTGACCGCGACGAACACGATCCCGTCCCAGGCCGGATCGCGTCGCTGAAAGGCTGCATACTGTGCGGCGAAGTCGAGCATGCGAACGCTATAGCCGCGCGCGCCGGCCACGACGACCCGATTTGCGGAGACGACGTCCGGAAACGACCGCTGGGTGCGGGGCCAAGTGCGCGAATGCTCGCTAGCGTCAGAGGCGCTTGGTCATGAACAGGCTGAGCGGATCGGGCGCGTAGTCACCGAACGGCGGGCACTCCCGGTAGCCGGCGGCGCGGTAGAGTCCGATCGCTTCCGGCTGCCGGATTCCGGCCTCCAGGCTGACGCGCGCGATCTGCCGGCTGCGCGCCGCCTGTTCCAGCGCCTCAAGCAGACGGCGGCCGAGCCCGTGTCCACGCGCCTCGGCCCGCACGAACATCCGCTTCATCTCGGCATGTTCGGGGCCGATGACGCGGAAGGCGATCGAGCCGAGCGCCTCACTGTTGCTGCGCGCGACGAGAAACACCGTGCCGGGCGCGGCCAGCGCCGCTGCGTCGGCGAGGTGGTTGCTATCGGCCGGGTACAGCGCCTCCAGATAGGCATCCGACAGCGCGATCAGCCGCTGCACCTCCGGCCGCCGCGGGTCTTCGGGGGCGATGCTGATTTCAGGCTTGCGTATCTCGGACACGATTCGGGGCCGGGCCGGAGAAAGCGTTGCCGCAACTGTCGGCCGACGCTCTTTGCCCGTCAATCTACGGGGTTGCGACCAAAAGACTTCGTGCTGCCGCAGTTCGGTCACCGAAAATTAAGGCTCGATTTAGTTTCGAGGATCATCCTTTGCGTCACCGAACACAGGTCACGCCATGCAAGACCGCGAGCCGATCAGTCCTGGAAGCATCTGGCCAACAGATGTGACGGAGGGTCATTCGCCGGCGCAGACGGCGGACCTCTGGGACGTCTCAGGCGAAAACCACGATGCCGCCCTGCTGCTGCGGGAGCCATTCGCCGACCGCATCGGCACCGCGCTGCTGGCCGCCACGGCATTGGCCGCAAGCTTCGTGTTGGGATGGACCGGCGGCGCCAACTGGCACGACTTGATAGCTCCCGCCCCGCTACCGGTGGCGCAGAAGGAAGCGCCGGTCCCGCGCGTTGCCGAGATGCGGCCGAGCCCAAGAAAGGAAAGCCGCAGCGAGAGCCCTCGGCGGACGGCGTCCAACGCCGATCCCGCCGTCACCGGCAGCATTCCCAAATCTGTTGCCAATCCACGCCCGCAGGTGCTCGGAGCCGCGCCGACGACGCTGAATGCGCAAGCGATGGCGCTGGGGCCGACGCAGCCCGTGGCAACCGCCCCCGAAACGCGGCCGAGCACCATCCCCGGATGGTCGGTGGTCGAAGTCCGGGACGGCACCGCCGTGCTCGAAGGGCCGGAGGGCGTCAAGATGGCCGCGCGTGGCGACGTCGTGCCTGGCCTTGGACGTGTCGATTCCATCGTGCGCTGGGGCAACCGCTGGATCGTTGCCACCGCAAGCGGATTGGTCGCGACGCCCTGAGCGGCTTCGAACCGCGCGGCTTTTTGTTTGACGCGTTTTCTTAACGCGAACCGGCATCCACTTCGCTCGAAAACGCTCTTAGTTGCTGTTGATCACGTAGCGCAGCGACTTGCTTCCGACGAACGTGACCTGATCACCCTGCCGTCGCCAGCTCGTCATCTCGCCGAGCGCTGCGAGCAGGTCCTTGTCGGCCTGCGCCCGCTCCGGCGTGCAGCTGCGGTTCTCCATCGCGCCGGGAACGAACACGATGGTGTTGCCGGCAACCGAAAACTGGCCCTTGCCGCCGTCGCACCAGAGCTCGAGGATCACCTCGCCATTGTCGCCGACCTCGATCGAGGGAATCCGCTTGGAGCCCGGCATGCGCGCGGCATCGAGCGTCATCACGAAACCGAACGGAAATTCCTCCTGCGCCTGCGCCGGAACCGCGACGAGAGCCGCAGCAGCCAGCACCAATGCGGCCGCGCCGCCGTTCAGAAACCGCTTCATCGAGATCATGCCATTCCCAGCCATTGCGACGCAGCCCTTCTATGGGACAGGGCCGCGATTGGCCAGCTTGTCCGCGCGAGGAAAAGCGCTTGAAAAGCAAAATCCCCGCGGGCTCTCCACCCGCGGGGATCCTGGTTTGGCCGTCGCCTCGCCTGGTTATTTCAAGACCATCGCCGTGAACGGATAGACATAGGCCTGCAAGGTCACGAACAGACCGACCAGACACGCCAGCACGATCGAGTGCAGGAACACGTAGCGCAGGATCGATCCTTCATGGCCGTACCAGTTGGTCGCGGTGGAGGCGACCACGATCGATTGCGCGTCGATCATCTTGCCCATCACGCCACCCGAGGAGTTCGCCGCCGCCATCAGGATCGGCGGCAGGCCGAGTTGTTCGGAGGTGATCTTCTGCAGATTGCCGAACAGGATGTTGGACGAGGTGTCCGATCCGGTCAGCGCCACGCCGAGCCAGCCGAGCAGCGTGCCGAAGAACGGGTAGAGCACGCCGGTCGCCGCGAAGGCGAGGCCGAGGGTGGCATCGACGCCGGACAGCCGGGTCAGCGTGCCGATCGCCAGCATCGCCGAGATCGTGATCAGCGAGATCGCGCAGAGGCGGATGGTGCGGCCATATTCGGCGATCAGCTTGAGCGGCGAGAAGCCCATCAAGAGACCCGAGATGATTGCGGCGATCAGCAATCCGGTGCCGGTGAACGACAGGTAGGTGAAGCCGAACACCGCGCCTTCGGCCGTGGGCTTCGGCACCACCGGCGGCACCTTGAAGATCAGCTTGTCGAGCTCGGGGACCGGATAATTCCAGACGAAGTTGGCGTTCGCCCAGGCCTTGAAGGCGCCATTGCCCCAGATCAGCATCAGGATGCAGACGATGATCCACGGCAGCAGTGCGCTCCACAATTCGCCTTGCGTCAGCGGCGTCTTGTCGAGCGGCTTGGCGGCCGCCATCGTCGCCGCCGATTCATCACGGCCGCGCAGCGCGGGCGACAGCCAGAGCTGCCGCGGCTGCCAGACCTTGAGGAACAGGATCAGCGCGCCCATCGAGATCAGCGAGGCACCGATGTCGACGATCCAGGGATTGATGTAGTTCGAGATCACGAATTGCGGGACCGCGAACGACACGCCGGTGACCAGGATCGCCGGCCACACTTCCTTCATGCCGCGCCAGCCCGCGAACGCCCATATCACCCAGAACGGCACGATCAGCGAGAACAGCGGCAGCTGCCGTCCGACCATCGCGCCGAGCAGGTAGGGATCGAGCCCGGTCACCGAGGCTAGGCCCTGGATCGGCGTGCCCAGCGCACCGAAGGCGACCGGTGCGGTGTTGGCGATCAGCGACAGGCCGGAGGCCGCGAGCGGCGAGAAGCCGAGCCCGATCAGCACCGCGCCGGTGATCGCGACCGGCGTGCCGAAGCCCGAGGCACCCTCGAAGAAGGCGCCGAACGAGAACGCGATCAGCAGCAGTTGCAAGCGGCGGTCCTCGGTGACGCCGCCGACCGCGCGCTTCAACAGCTCGAACTTCCCGCACCTCACCGTGACCTGATAGAGGAAGATGACGTTGAGCACGATCCAGCCGATCGGAAAGAACCCGGTCACGATGCCGAGGATCGATGCGCGGATCGACATGCTGGCCGGCATCGTGAAGACGAAGATCGTGATCAGGTTGGTCACGATCACGGCGACGATAGCCGCGATATGCGCCTTCACCTTGCCGCTGGCGATCAGCACCAGCAGCGTGACCACGGGAATGGCGGCCGCGATCGTCGACAGCCCTGCATTATCTAGCGGATTGTAGATTTGATTCCAGGTGTTCATCTCGGGTCCTCCCCATGTTCTTATGCAGCGCGCGGGCCTCGGTGCTGGCAGGCGCGACTGGTGCGATTGCGGGAGTCCGTCGGAATAGTTGAAGCCCCGGCTCGCGAATGAACGATCGGTAAGGATCGCTCACATCCTCGCGAAAAATCGAAGGTCCCCCGTCCCTCGCCGTTGTCGTCATGCTAGGGTTGACTCGATCGCCGGGACAAGCCAACGCTTGCATGCCAGACCTACGACTTTAGTCGCGGATCGCCCTGATTGTCCCGATTCTTCAGGCCTTTGCGGCCGCTTCCCCGGAGACGATAATCTGTGAACAACATTCGCTCGACGCTCGCGACGGTGTGGCGCATCGCATCGCCCTATTTCAGCTCCGAGGACAAATGGGCAGGCCGCGGATTGCTCGCGGCGGTGATCGCGATCGAACTCGCGATCGTGGGCATCAACGTCCTGCTCACACAGTGGAACAACCGCTTCTACAACGCATTGCAGGAACGGAATTGGGATTCCTTCGTCAGCGAGATCATTTATTTCTGCGTGCTGGTCGCCTTCTTCATCCTGCTTGCGGTCTACCAGCTCTACCTCAATCAATGGCTGCAGATCCGCTGGCGAAAATGGATGACCTCGCACTATCTCGGCGACTGGCTGCGTCAGGCCAATCACTACCGGATGCAGCTCCAGGGCGATGCTGCCGACAACCCCGACCAGCGCATGACCGACGACGTCAAGCTGTTCGTCGATCGCACGCTCAATCTCGGCCTTGGCCTGCTGAACTCGGTCGTCACGCTGGCGTCCTTTCTCACACTGCTGTGGGGCCTTTCCAATGAAGCGCCGCTGCATCTGTTCGGCGCCGAATACTCAATTCCCGGCTACCTGGTCTGGGGCGCGTTGATCTATTCGCTGCTCGGCACCGTGCTGACCCATCTGATCGGCTGGCCGCTGGTCGGCATCGATTTCAAGCAGCAGCAATATGAAGCGGATTTCCGCTTCAACCTGGTGCGCGTGCGGGAAAACTCCGAGCAGATCGCACTGCTGCAGGGCGAGCAGGCCGAGCGCGAGCGCCTGCTCGTTCGCTTCGGACAGGTGGTCGAGAACTGGATCGCCCTGATGAACAGGACCAAGAAGATCACGGCGTTCACGGCGAGCTACAATCAGGCCTCGGTGATCTTCCCCTATGTGCTGGTGGCGCCGGCCTACTTTGCGCAGAAGATCCAGCTCGGCGGCATGATGCAGACCGCATCGGCATTTTCGAACGTTCAGGGCGCGTTTTCGTACTTCGTCAGCGTCTATCGTCAATTAGCCGAATGGCAGGCCGTGGTGAACCGGCTCGATGGATTCGAGACCGGAATCGCCACAGCATCGAACCTTGCCAGGCGCGACGACGGAATTCATGTCACCGCAACGCCGAGCGACGGCGCCGTCAGTTTGCAGAATCTGGTAGTGCGGCTGCCCGACGGAACGCCACTGGTGAACGCGGACCGGCTCGGCTTCCGTACGGGCGAGCGCACCCTCATGACGGGCCCCTCCGGCGCCGGCAAATCGACGCTGTTCCGTGCGATCGCCGGCATCTGGCCGTTCGGTAACGGCGCGATTGATGTCCCGGCCGGCGCGACCTTGATGATGCTGCCGCAGCGTCCCTATCTGCCGATCGGGTCGCTGCGTGACGCCGTCGTCTATCCGGGCGAGGCCTCGCAATTCGACGCGGGACGGGTCCGCGAGGTCCTCACCGCCGTCGGACTGCCGCAGCTCGCGCCGCGGCTCGAGGAGCAGGCGCACTGGAACCGGATGCTGTCGCTCGGCGAGCAGCAGCGGCTCGGCATCGCGCGGGCGCTGTTGCATGCGCCGCAGTTCCTGTTCCTGGACGAGGCGACGGCCTCGCTCGACGAGCCGGCGGAAGCCGCGCTCTACAAGCTGATCGCCGAGAAGCTGCCCGACACCACGGTGGTTTCGATCGGCCATCGCGCGACGCTCGAGGCCTTCCATCAGCGCAACGTCACGCTGGTCCGCGACGGCGATCGCTTTACCGTGCGCGACTCGGTCAAGGCTACCGCGTCGTAACCGCTGCTACAGGGTCGGCCGCGGCCACGGCCTGCGGCTGACCCAGCGATGCCAGCCATAGGCGAAAGCGGCCAGCAGCAGCACACCGGCAAGCACCGGTGCGAGCAGGAATGACCACGGCAGATTGCCGGAGACGATCAGGAGCGGACTGATGCCCGCCGGCGGGTGGAACGTATCGGTCAGGACCATCGCGAGGATCGCAACTCCAACCGCCGCGGCAGCCGCCCAGGCATGCGGCCCGGTCAGGCGCAGCACCGCAAAGCCGGCCAGCGCCGACACCAGATGTCCGCCGATCAAGGCGCGCGGCTGAGCCGGCGCGGCCTCCGGGGATCCCATCACCAGCACGATCGAGGTTGCGAACGGGATCACCGCCAGCGGATAGCCGGCCGCGACGGAGCACCACTCCATGGTGCCGACGGCGATGGCGGCGCAGATGCCTGCCACCGTGCCCTCGACGAGTTCGCGCCGGCTGCTACACCCGATCAACGCCATCCAATCCGGTGTCATGAAGCATGCCCGCAAAAGCAAAAGGGCGGCAGATTGCTCTGCCGCCCCGCGATCCCCCCGGAAGGGGAAATTACTTCAGGTTGGACATCGCCGTCAGGTCAACCGAGAGCTTGGCGATACCAGCCGCGCCGCACCAGTTGGAGCCCGTGCCGCCCGGATTGATCGGGGTGACGTTGGTGGTTCCGCCCGCGGTGTAATCGCTGGTGAAGGCGCTGCAATTTCCCTTCGACATGTCGGTGTCGGAGTAGCGCAGATCGAGCGTAAACACCTTGTAGGTGAAGCCGATGCCGATGTTCCAGGTGTTGTAGTCGGCATACTTGATGCCGTTCGGGAACGCCGGGACGCCGTAGAAGCTGTCAGACGTGCCGAGCCACTGCCGGCCGAACTCGCCCGACACATACATGCCGACGCCGCTGGAGCCGAACACGGCGCTCGGCGCGGTGTACTTGCCGATGATCGAGGAGTAGTTGCCCCAGGCGCCGGTGTTGAGGAAGTTCGGCGAGTAGTACTCGTTGATCGTGAAGGCCCAGTTGTCGTTGATGGTCCAGGTCGCCTTGCCGTAGACTTCGAAGAACGAGACGTCCTTCTTCATGACGTTGCCGTTCGGCAGGAAGTTGGTGGCGCACTCCGCGCCGAGCGGCTTGCCTGCGGTGTCGGTGGGGGCGCCGAAGTAGCAGGTTCCGCCCGGATACAGGTAACCCCAGACACCGATGTCGAAGGCGAAAGCGCCGAAGGTCGGACGGATACCGCCGTAGATGTCGACTTCCGCCGCGGCGCGGTTGGCGAAGGAGATGCTCTCGGTCGAGGTGCCGATGTAGAGCTGCAGGTCCTTGTTGACGTTGTAGCGCGGCTCGAAATAGGCGGTGACCGACGCATTGTGGTTCGACTGGGTGACGCCGCGGAAGATGTAGTCGTTCATGACGGCGGCGCCGAAGGCGATGTCCCAGGGATCGAAGGGAGCCGGCGGCGGCGCCTTGACGGCCTTCACCGCCATGTCAGCTGCCATTGCCGAGCTCGAAATCATTGCTAGCGCCGTTGCTAACAAAGCCAGTTTCTTCATGACGATCCCCATCTACTCTGTTCAGACAGCCCAGCTGCGTGG
Organism: Bradyrhizobium uaiense; assembly: GCF_010811875.1. Taxonomy (GTDB): domain Bacteria; phylum Pseudomonadota; class Alphaproteobacteria; order Rhizobiales; family Xanthobacteraceae; genus Bradyrhizobium; species Bradyrhizobium uaiense. The sequence continues at coordinate 726 of NZ_VKHP01000064.1, read as the reverse complement.
CCCCCAGGGCACGCGATAACGGACTGCAACCAAATCGCGTGTGCTCAATCTGAAACGCCCCTCCTTTTTGGAGAAGGCGAAAAGACATGCATCTGCCGACTTTTTAGGCGTTCCAGCAGTCTCGCCACACGTTGGTTGACGGGTGTTGCATTTGCACCACAAAACCAAGGCTCCCGCTCCGGTTGCGCGACGCACAAATCGGAATCGAGCAACGGTTTGACGCGCAGCAGGAAGCATCGGCGCGAATCGGCTTTACCCGCAAAACTACGGACTGCCGCCGATACGGAAAAAGCCGCAGCGGCGTCCGCTGCGGCTTCGATCAGGTGAACCGGTACAGGTTCGCTTAGTGGTGCTCGCCCTCGGAGGTCCCCCAGCTCGGCGCCGGTTCGTGGCTCGGCGTGGCCCAGCTCGTAGCCGGCTGCGGCGCGGGCTCGGGCGCCGGGGGTGCTGCGACCGGGGCAGCCGGCTTCGGCGCGGCGGCCTTCTTCGGAGCGCTCTTCTTGGCAGCTTTCTTCGCAGCTTTCTTGGCAGCCTTTTTGGGCGCGGCCTTCTTCGGAGCAGCTTTCTTTGCAGCTTTCTTGGCAGCCTTCTTGGCTGACTTCTTCGCCGATTTCTTTGCAGACTTCTTGGCTGATTTCTTCGCGGCCTTCTTGGCCGACTTCTTCGCGGACTTCTTCTTCGCCGCTACCGCCTTCTTGGCCTTTTTGGCCTTCTTGCTTTTCTTCG
>NZ_VKHP01000642.1 GCF_010811875.1 Bradyrhizobium uaiense | reverse complement strand
CCGTGAACTGTTGCCAGCCGGTCGTCGTGTTGTTGTTCAGCAAAAGCTGCGCCCACAGCGTGTCGGTGTTGCCGGTCGTGCCCTCGTTGAACACGGTGTTGGCGACATCGCCGGGAGCCACGTTGATGGTGTGGCCGCCGGTTTGCGCCACACCGTTTACAACGAACTGCCCCGTAGCAGGAGTTCCATCGGAATCCCACAGCTCAAGCTTCTGGTACCCGACATTGCCGGGATCCAGGATCGTCACCAGGTTGGACAGCGCAATGGTCTGGCCAGGGGTCGCGGTGCTGAAGTTGTGCACCGTGACCGTCGGATTCGG
>NZ_VKHP01000641.1 GCF_010811875.1 Bradyrhizobium uaiense | reverse complement strand
AGGTCCTGTCCCGCCAACCTGCGCTCGAGCGCCAGCACCTCATCCTCGAGCCGGGCCGCCGATGCCGCCGCCGTCTCGCCCGCCGGCGTCGGCGCGTAACCGTCGCGAAACCGCTCGAACAGCCGCGTTCCGATCGCGGTTTCGATCGTGCCAAGGCGGCGAAACACCGTCGAATGCGTGACGCCGAGCTTGCGCGCCGCCCCCGACAGGCTGCCTTCCCGCGCGACGGCGAGGACGAGCCGAAGATCATTCCAGTCGAGAGGGCTGTGCATTTTTGCAAACTCACTTCGCATCTCCAGACAATACCTTATCACAAACAGA
>NZ_VKHP01000640.1 GCF_010811875.1 Bradyrhizobium uaiense | reverse complement strand
TTGAAGGAGTGCTGTGGATCGTGCGTACGGGGTCTCCCTGGCGCGATCTCCCGGAGGTCTTCGGCGATTGGAACAGCGTGTTCCGGCGCTTCAGCCGATGGAGCATCAAGGGTGTTTGGTGGCGGATCTTCGAGGCGATGTCCGATGATCCGGACTTCGAATATCTGATCGTCGATTCCACCATCGTTCGGGCGCATCAGCACGCTGCCGGCGCCAAAAAAGGGGGTCTGAAGATCAGGCGATCGGCCGCTCGCGCGGGGGCCTGAGCACCAAGATACATCTGGCCGTTCGAGGCTTGGGATGTCCGGTGCGGTTCACGCTG
>NZ_VKHP01000639.1 GCF_010811875.1 Bradyrhizobium uaiense | reverse complement strand
GCGCCGCCAGGAGGCGGTCGTCACGCTGACGACCGAGCAATTGCACTGGATCCTTGACGGCATCGATATCGATGCGATGGTCCGCCATCCGGTGCGGCAATATCAGGTTGCCGGCTGAGCTCTCGAGCTGAGCGGTTGACGCGTCGGTACGGTTCAGATTCAAGAATCCGATGAATCGAACCGGCGATCCGAGTGTTGGAGTGCTGTTGGCGCGCATTGCTGCGCTGCAGGCGGAGAACCATCAACTCGCCGACCGCGTCGTCAAACTCGAGGAAGAACTGGCGCTGGCACGCCTGCATCGTTTTGCGCCACGCAGCGAAAAGCAC
>NZ_VKHP01000638.1 GCF_010811875.1 Bradyrhizobium uaiense | reverse complement strand
CGACGCGCTGGCGCTGTTCCCGTCGTCACCGATGAAGACCGCGCTGGAACAGGTCGTCGCGTTCTGCCTCGCGCGCTCGCACTAAACTCGCCACATCAACGGTGTCGTCCCTGCGAAAGCAGGGACCCATAACCACCAATGCCTATTGCCGCGCGAATCCGGAACGACGAGTGACGTTCACCACACCCGCTGCGGAGTATAGGTCCCTGCTTTCGCAGGGACGACATCGAGTTTGTCGCAACCGTCATCTGGGGAATGACGTGTCGGCCCTCTACTCTTCCACGGGCACCCAGATCTCCAGTCCGCCATTGCCGGTGTTCTTGTCGAA
>NZ_VKHP01000637.1 GCF_010811875.1 Bradyrhizobium uaiense | reverse complement strand
CTGTGACCCGGCCATCGCGAGCTGCGCCGATCATCTCAGCTGAAGAGATTTTCAGCTCGTTGTCGAAAGACGTCCTTACCGTGACGAAGCCATTTGTGTGTGCTGATATGAGCCTCGAAAAGGTTGTCAGCCCCACACCCGAAATGTTGGTTTGCGGATATTCCGTCGCCATTTGCCAGCTGACTTGGGCGAGAGCCGGCTGCCCAAACAAGCACAGCAGAGCTGCGCCGATGAAACCGACAAAGCTGCGCCGCATCATGGGTCGCTCCTGATCCTGTCGCAAGACATTCCTCGGCATGATGGCTGTGGGTGAGGGACAGGCGAACGTCGT
>NZ_VKHP01000636.1 GCF_010811875.1 Bradyrhizobium uaiense | reverse complement strand
TCACCTCGGGCGCGGCGACTTTCAGTTTCGCGACCAGTCGCTTCAGCCCGTTGGCGTCCTTCTGGCGTGACACCAGCACGGCGTCCTGGGTCGCGACCACGACGAGATCGTCGACGCCTTCGAGCGCGACCAGCGCCCGGTCGGTCGAAACGTTGCAATTGCGGGAGTCCTCGAACACCGCCGCGCCGCGCGCTGCGTTGCCCAGGCCGTCCTTGTCGGAGAGCTCCCAGACCTGGCGCCACGAGCCGATGTCGGACCAGCCGCACGCCACCGGCACCACCGCGGCATGCGCCGTCTTCTCCATGACCGCGTAATCGATCGAGATCGCGTT
>NZ_VKHP01000635.1 GCF_010811875.1 Bradyrhizobium uaiense | reverse complement strand
GCACATCGCGTTAACCGCGGGTCGTCCGAAGCCTCGCGCACCGGAGCATCGTACCCTTGACCTGGATCAAAGCTCAGCGTTCATCTATGTGAACGACCGAGGTCGTAAATGTCGCCTTTGGGGTCCACAAGCCGACATCCCTGACGTCAGGCCAAATGTCTGCTCCGCTTCTGTAAGCGGGCATCCGAGCTTATGAGTACGCGCCCTAGCACTACTTTGGCAGAATCTATTTGTACCGGTGTTTTTCAAGGATTTGTTTTCGGCAGTGTGGGCACCGCTGAGACGGCGGCCGAAGGATGAGACCGACGATGGCGTGACGTACGGCGGGCATGG
>NZ_VKHP01000634.1 GCF_010811875.1 Bradyrhizobium uaiense | reverse complement strand
TGATCGACCGCATCACCAAGGACAAGGTGCCGCTCATCACCATCAATCACGGCCGCACCGATTCGACCGACGGTCGCGTGTTCCCCTACGTTTTTCCGCTGCTGCTCAATCCCTACAGCGAGACCTCGGGCATCGTGAACTACATCGCGAGCCGCGAGGGCGGGGTCGACAAGCTGAAGGACAAGAAGATCGTCGTGCTCTATCACGGCTCGCCCTATGGCAAGGAGACCATCCCGATCTACAAGCTGCTGGCCGACAAGTACCAGTTCAGCCTGGAACAGATCGAGGTGCCGCATCCCGGCAACGAGCAGCAGTCGCAATGGCTGTCGATCCG
>NZ_VKHP01000633.1 GCF_010811875.1 Bradyrhizobium uaiense | reverse complement strand
CACCCCTCCCCCTACCCTCGAGAGCGAGCTTCGCTCGCCTCGGCCCCCCGCAAGGGGGGGAGGGAACCCATCCGCTGGTGCTTCCCTTACATCCTCACGCTCTCACGTTTTGAATCCGCCATGTTCTGAAGCGGTAACTCAGTGAGGCGAGCACGACGGTCAGGCTCCCTCCCCCCTTGCGGGGGAGGGCTGGGGAGAGGGGTGAGCCACGAGTCGCGACGATAGAGATTGCGCGCTGGCGAGCTGGACGGCGTCTCGCGCCTGCCTGTGGCCCGATTGCGGGGCCGGGGCCGCGTGGGCTTGATGGCGGGCAGGAGCCGCCACGCGGACCGCCA
>NZ_VKHP01000063.1 GCF_010811875.1 Bradyrhizobium uaiense | reverse complement strand
GATCAACACCGTGCTCGGCAAGAACCCGCTGCGGTTCGACCGCTATCTGTCCGATGCGACCGCAGTCGACGTCGACTGCCTCTGCGACGGCAAGGACACCTTCATCGTCGGCATCATGGAGCACATCGAGGAGGCCGGCATCCACTCCGGCGACTCCGCCTGCTCGCTGCCGCCGCATTCGCTCGACGCGCCGACCATCGAGGAACTGGAGCGGCAGACCCGCGAGCTTGCCCTCGGCCTCGACGTGGTCGGCCTGATGAATGTGCAATACGCCATCAAGGACGGCGAGATCTACGTGCTCGAGGTCAACCCGCGCGCGTCCCGCACCGTGCCGTTCGTCGCCAAGGTGATCGGCACCCCGGTCGCCAAGATCGCGGCGCGGATCATGGCCGGCGAGAAGCTCGCCGACTTCAAGCTGAAGAAGAAGAAGCTCGACCATGTCGGCGTGAAGGAATCGGTATTCCCGTTCGCGCGCTTCCCCGGCGTCGACACCGTGCTCGGACCGGAGATGCGTTCGACCGGAGAAGTGATGGGCCTCGACCGCTCCTTCGAGGTGGCGTTCGCCAAGAGCCAGCTCGGCGGCGGCACGCGCGTGCCGCGGCAGGGCACGGTGTTCGTCTCGGTGCGCGGCGACGACAAGATGCGCATCGCGGATGCGGTGCGGCTGTTGCACTCGCTCGGCTTCAAGGTGATGGCAACCTCGGGGACGCAGCGCTATCTCAGCGACAACGGCGTGCCGACGGAAAAGGTCAACAAGGTGCTCGAAGGCCGTCCGCACATCGTCGACGCCATCACCAATGGCGACGTCCAGCTGGTCTTCAATACCACCGAAGGTCCGCAGGCACTGGCCGACAGCCGTTCGCTGCGGCGGGCTGCCCTCTTGCATAAAGTGCCATATTACACCACTCTTTCAGGCGCGGTGGCGGCCGCACGGGGGATCCGGGCCTATCGGGACGGGGACCTTGAGGTCCGCACGCTTCAGAGTTACTTTTCCGAAAACTGACCGCTGCCTGGGCTAAAGGCCCGGCGCGGTCAATTAGCCGAATGGCTGGAACTCACCGCGCGCTTGGATGTTGTCACGGCCCTTAGCGGGGCCGAAAATCACTGGGCTTCCGGACGCGCTTGCGTCCTGATTCCTGCGTTAGCTGAACTGGATATTCGTGCACGGCCGCCGGGCGCGCACGATGAAGGACGAAGATGATGGATAAGGTTCCGATGACCGCGGGCGGATACGCCGCGCTGACGGACGAGTTGAAGCGACGCCAGTCGGAGGATCGTCCGCGCATCATCGAACACATTGCGGAAGCGCGCTCGCATGGCGATCTCTCGGAGAACGCCGAGTATCACGCCGCCAAGGAAGAGCAGTCGCACAACGAAGGCCGCATCGCCGAGCTCGAGGACAAGCTCGCGCGCGCCGACATCATCGACATTTCGAAACTGTCCGGCGACACCATCAAGTTCGGCGCGACCGTGACGCTGATCGACGAGGACACCGAGAAGAAGGCGGTGTGGCAGATCGTCGGCGAGGTCGAGGCCGACGCCAAGAAGGGCCGCATCTCCATCACCTCGCCGCTGGCGCGCGCGCTGATCGGCAAGAAGAAGGGCACCACCGTCGAAGTGATGGCGCCGGGCGGCGCCAAGGCCTACGAGATCACCAAGGTCGAGTGGCGGTAGTTACTTCTATGTGACTGGTGCAAAAAGGCCGCGTCCTGCACGCGGCTTTTTTTGTACCCGCGTTTTCCCCGCGTCTGACAGCAATGTGAGTGGAGAGCGGGTACGCGGCATACTAGTGAGGCCGTGACATGTTTATGCAGTATAATCATGTCGGGAGACGGCACTCAGGTCGATGATTGCGTCGCAACATGCATCGCTGCGCGTCACCGTCGCATTCCTTCGCGACGGCCATCGCGCGAGGAATGATTCCAGACACAAGGTGTTGACATCACACTCGGGTGGCGGACACCGTGTGCTTCTGCATCGTGCAACGTTCCAGCATGTCAAACAGGGGGTAAATGACAATGGACCAGACACTATCCAAGCTTCAGCCGCTGGCGCTCAGCCTGTTTCGATTCATCACAGGGCTGCTGCTGTTTCAGTTTGGCGTCGCCAAGCTTTTCAAATTCCCGCCCGGAACGATGTTCGAGAAAGTCGAACTGTTCTCATTGATCGGAGCAGCCGGCACGCTCGAACTGATCCTGGGCGGGCTGCTGATGATCGGCCTCTTCTCGCGGATCGTGGCCTTCATCCTGGCAGGCGAAATGGCCTTCGCCTACTTCATGGGCCATTTCCCCAAAGGCTTCTATCCGCTGCTCAACAACGGCAGTCTTGCAATCGCATTCTGCTTTGCTTGCCTTTATCTCGCGACCTCGGGCCCGGGCCCGATCAGCGTCGATGCTGCAATGGGCAAGAGGTAACGAGCAACATCGTCATTGCGAGCCAACGGGTCGCGAATGCGCCCCCGATGACGGGCTCCGCGAAGCAATCCACTTCACCGCGAGCGGGAGCATGGATTGCTTCGTCGCTTCAGCGCAAAATAGCCCTGCAATTTTGTCGCGAGCTCCTCGCAATGACGATTGAATGCGGACTCAGCCCGCAGCCTTCAGTCCGAGCGGCACCGCGGCTTCGTATTTCGAATTGTGCAGCACCAGCGACGTCCTGACATTGCGCACATGCGGCGCGGCCGTCAGATGGGTGACGAAGTCCTGGAACGTCGCCATGTCGGGGGCGACGCATTTGAGGATGAAATCGACCTCGCCCGACAGCATCCAGCATTCCCGCACCAGCGGCTCAGCGCGCACGAAATTCTCGAAGGCACGCAGGTCGGCGTCGGCCTGGCTCGACAGGTGCACCGAGGCGAACACCGTGACGTCGTAGCCGAGGCGGCGCGGATCGAGCAGGCCGCGGTATCCCTGGATGTAGCCTTCCTCTTCCAGCGCCCGGACCCTGCGCAGGCAGGGCGGCGGCGAGATCCCGACGCGTTTGGCGAGTTCCACATTGGTGATTCGGCCATTGGCCTGGATCTCGGCGAGGATTTTGAGGTCGATCTCGTCAAGGTTCTTCGACACGCGACTACAGTTCCCTGGGGTTTGGAAGGTTCGGCAAGTCTGCCGGCAACTCTCATAGCCCAGCCAGCCGGCATTGCGCAATTTTATTGCGCGTGCAGCGCACGATTTCGCGAATGTGACTTCAGTTCCGGGGAAAAATCGCTGCCATGGATTGCAATTCTTGCATAGCTATCCAGATATCCTAGACTTGGATTTGACACTTTTGGCGCCGCCGTGACCTGCTTCCGGGGCGCTTCCCGCACAAGTCCTCGATCAAAATCCCCAAAAGAGAGGGATCTCAAAATGCCCGCGCCTACCCATGCCAAGGTCGTCATCATCGGGTCCGGCCCCGCCGGTTACACCGCAGCGATCTACGCGGCGCGCGCGATGCTCGAACCGATCCTGATCCAGGGCATTCAGCCGGGCGGGCAGCTCACCATCACCACCGACGTGGAGAACTATCCCGGCTTCGCCGACGTGATCCAGGGCCCCTGGCTGATGGAGCAGATGGAGAAGCAGGCGGCCCATGTCGGCACCAAGATCGTCACCGATCTCGTCACCAAGCTGGAACTCGGTCAGCGGCCGTTCCGCCTGACCTGCGATTCCGGCGACGTCTATCTCGCCGAGTCGGTCATCCTCGCCACCGGCGCCCAGGCGCGCTGGCTCGGGCTTCCGTCGGAAGAGAAGTTCCAGGGCGGCGGCGTCTCGGCCTGCGCGACCTGCGACGGCTTCTTCTACCGCGGCAAGGAAGTCGTGGTGGTCGGCGGCGGCAACACCGCGGTCGAGGAAGCGCTGTACCTCACCAACCACGCCTCCCAGGTCACCATCGTGCATCGCCGCGATCATTTCCGCGCCGAGCGCATCCTGCAGGAGCGGCTGTTCAAGCATCCCAAGATCAAGGTGGTGTGGGATTCCGCCATCGACGAGATCTGCGGATCGGAAAACCCGAACAAGGTCACCCATGTGCGGCTGAAGAACGTCAAGACAGGTGCACTGACGGATATCAAGACCGACGGCGTCTTCATCGCGATCGGCCATGCGCCGGCGACGGAGCTCGTCAAAGGCCAGATCAAGCTGAAATCGTCGGGCTATGTCGAGGTGGCGCCGAACTCCACGGCGACCTCGGTGCCCGGCCTGTTCGCCGCGGGCGACGTTGCGGATGAAACCTTTCGGCAGGCGGTCACCGCCGCCGGCCTCGGCTGCATGGCGGCGCTCGAGGCCGAACGCTTCCTGGCTCTACGCGCGAGCGATCGCGCAGCGGCGGAATAATCATGGCACGATCTCGCGACGGATTTACGGACATGGATTGGGACAAGCTGAAGGTCTTTCACGCAGCGGCGGAGGCTGGCAGCTTCACGCATGCCGGCGAGCAGCTTGGCCTGTCGCAATCGGCGGTCTCCCGCCAGGTCAGCGCGCTGGAGCAGGAGCTCTCGGTCTCGCTGTTTCACCGCCACGCCCGCGGCCTGATCCTCACCGAACAAGGCGACCTGCTGTTCCGCACCGCGCATGACGTGTTCATGCAGTTGCAGGCGGCGCGCGCCAAGCTCACCGACAGCCGCGAGCGGCCGAGCGGCGACCTCAAGATCACGACGCCGCCGGCGCTCGGCATCAACTGGCTGATCCCGCGGCTCGACGAATTCACCGCGCTCTATCCCGACATCCGGATCTCGCTGATCGTCACCGACGAGGATCTCGATTTGTCGATGCGCGAGGCCGACGTCGCGATCCGCACGCGCAAGCCGACCCAGCCGGACCTGATCCAGCGCAAGCTGTTCTCGATCGGCTTCCACGCCTATTGCTCGCCGGAATACATCAAGCGCTTCGGCACGCCGCGGACACTCGACGATCTCGACTCGCACCGCATCATCATGCTCGGCGACTCGCAGGTGCCGCCGCATCTGCAGAACCGCAGCTGGTTGATCGATGCCGGCCGCAACGGCTCCGGTCCGCGCGAGCCCTACTTCAAGGTCAACAACATCCTCGGCCTCGTGCGCGCCTGCCAGCAGGGCCTCGGCATCGCCGCGCTGCCGGACTATCTGGTCGAACAGAACAACCTCGTGCAGCTGTTCGGCGAGTCCGACTCGATCGCGCTCGACACTTACTTCGTCTATCCGGAAGAGCTGAAGACAGTGGCCCGGGTGCAGGTGTTCCGCGACTTCGTTGTCAGCAAGGCGCAGCGCTGGCCGTCCTGATTAAGCCGGCCTTATAGGGCGCGTTTATAGGGATATCGGTGCTGCCCCCGGTCACCGCATGACTGACATGCGACCTGGATAGTTGCTGCATGCCATCGATGGGGATCATAGTGTTGACACGCTGAGCGGTCGCGTCGCGCATATGTCCCCCTCCTCCAGTGGCGCGGAAGTTCAGTAATCCCTCTTGGAAGGTGATTGTGTCGGCCTCACGTGGCCAATACCTTAAGCCGGGCTCACTCGAGCCCGGCTTTTTTTCATCCGCATGTCTTTTCATCCACGTGTCATGCAAAAACGTGCCGCACGCCCCAGTCAGCATGTGCATTGACAACAACCTCGCAGCGCAGCATCATTCGCCCATGTTCACGAGTTCGTGCGCCGTTCTGTCGTCGAAAAAAGCTCCCCTCCCGGGGACACGAGATCGCGCGCGATAAGATCACCTTCGCATTCAAACCGATCCCGAAACCCCGCCGCCTGGACGGGGTTTTTTGTTGGTCCCGTCTCCGGCTTTGCCTTCCCAGGAGATGGAACATGACTGACCTACACCAGCAATTGCAGGGCCTCTGGCTGCCCCTGATCACGCCGTTCCGCGGCGGCGAGCTAGATGCCACATCGCTGCGCCGCCTCGTGCGGCACTATTCCAGCGGCCCTGTCGACGGGTTCATCCTCGGTGCAACCTCCGGTGAAGGCATGGCGCTGAGCACCGATGAGCTGGAGGGGCTGGTCAGCGTCGTGCTCGACGAGCTCAGTGCCAACTCCCGCCATCTGCCGGTCTGTCTCGGGCTCTCCGGCGCGTCCACGGCCCGGATGAAGGAAGCGCTGGATGACACGGCCGACTGGCCGATCAACGGCTATCTGATCGCAAGCCCCTACTACATCAGGCCTTCGCAACGCGGCCTCGTGCAGCACTTCAACGCGCTGGCCGATCACGCGTCGTGGCCGATCGTGCTCTACAACATTCCCTATCGCACGGCGGTGAACCTGACCAACGAGACGCTGCTGGCGCTCGCGGAACATCCGAACATCGCGGGCATGAAGGATTGCTGTGCCGATCGCGCGCAGTCGATCGATTTCCTCAACCGTCGGCCGGACGGCTTCCGCGTGCTGACCGGCGAGGACGCGCAGACCTTCGATGCGCTCTCGGACGGCGCCGACGGCGCAATCCTGCTGTCCGCGCATCTGGAGACCAACACCTTCGCTTCGATCCGCACGCTGCTGCGGCAAGGCAACCGCGACGCGGCGCTGGCCGCCTGGCAGAGCGTCGTCGGCCTGACCCGGCTGCTGTTCGCCGAACCGAGCCCGGCGCCTGCCAAGCACTGGCTGTGGCGACAGGGGCTGATCGACAGCCCCGAGGTGCGGCTGCCGATGGTCGAGGTGAGCGAAGATCTCGCAACCTGGCTCGATGCCGAGATGGAGCGGCGCGCGCAGCTGTTGCTGCCGGCTTAGCGAGTCTTCCCCCTCTCCCCGTTCTTACGGGGAGAGGGTCGGGGTGAGGGGCTGCTTCCGCAATCATGGTGAGAGATAGACTCGTGGAGAGTCCCCTCACCCGGACCGCATTTCGCTTCGCTCCATGCGATCCGACCTCTCCCCGCACGCGGGGCGAGGTAAGAAGCTCAGTCGAGCTTCACCCTCGACAGCCGCAGCGCGTTGCCGATCACGCTGACCGAGGACAGCGCCATCGCAGCCGCGCCGACCATCGGCGACAGCAGGATGCCGAACAGCGGATACAGCACGCCGGCCGCGATCGGCACGCCGGCGGCATTGTAGACGAACGCGAACGCCAGGTTCTGGCGGATGTTGCGCATGGTCGCGACCGACAAGCGCCGCGCGCGGACGAGACCCATCAGATCGCCGGTGAGCAGCGTGATCCCGGCGCTCTCGATCGCGACGTCGGTGCCGCCGCCCATCGCGATGCCGACATCGGCAGCAGCGAGCGCCGGCGCATCGTTGACGCCGTCGCCGGCCATCGCGACGGTACGGCCCTCGCCGCGCAGCCGTTGCACGACCTCGCTCTTGCGCTCCGGCAGCACGCCGGCCTCGACCTCGTCGATGCCAAGCGTCTTCGCAACCGCGCGCGCGGTGGTCTCATTGTCGCCGGTCAGCATCACGACGCGCAGGCCCTCGGCACGCAGCGCCTGCAGCGCGCTGGCCGCCGACGGCTTGACCGGATCGGCGATCGCGATCACGCCGGCGGTGCGCCCATCGACCGCGACATAGATCGCGGTCGCTCCGTCCTGCCGCGCGGCTTCGGCGGCCTGATCCAGCGCCGACGTTGCAACCTTCAGTTCGCCCATCAGCATGGCGTTACCGAGCGCAACCTGCTTGCCTTCGACCGTGCCGGTCGCGCCCTTGCCCGAGGGCGAGGCAAAATTGCTGACGGCGGAAGATGCGAGCTTGCGCTCCTTCGCAGATGCGATGATCGCCTGCGCCAGCGGATGCTCGCTACCCTGCTCCACGCCGGCACCAAGGCGCAGCAGGTCGCTCTCGTCGACGCCTTCGGCAGCGATGATGCGCACGACCTTCGGCTTGCCCTCGGTGAGCGTACCGGTCTTGTCGACCACCAGCGTGTCGATCGCCTCCATGCGCTCCAGCGCCTGCGCGTCGCGGATCAGGATGCCGGAATGCGCGCCGCGGCCGACACCGACCATGATCGACATCGGCGTCGCCAGTCCCAGCGCGCAAGGACAGGCGATGATCAACACCGTGACCGCGGCGACCAGTGCAAAGGTCAGGCGCGGCTCGGGGCCGAACACCGACCAGGCGATGAAGGCGAGCGCGGCAGCGGCGATCACCGCCGGCACGAACCAGCCGGCGACGCGGTCGGCGAGCCGCTGGATCGGCGCGCGCGAGCGCTGCGCTTTCGCCACCATGTCGACGATGCGCGACAGCATGGTGTCGCGACCGACCTTCTCGGCGCGCATCACGAGACCGCCGCTCCGGTTGACGGTGCCGCCGATCACGCTCGCGCCTTCAGCCTTGGTGACCGGCATCGATTCTCCCGTCACCATGGATTCGTCGATCACGGCGCGCCCCTCGATCACGGCGCCGTCGACCGGCACCTTCTCACCGGGGCGCACGCGCAGGCGGTCACCGACCTTGATCGCGTCGATGTCGATATCCTCGTCACCGTGGTCGGTGATGCGCCGCGCGGTCTTGGGCGCGAGGCCGAGCAGCGCGCGGATCGCGCCCGAGGTCTGCGCGCGGGCGCGCAATTCCAGCACCTGGCCGAGCAGCACCAGCACCGTGATCACGGCCGCGGCCTCGAAATACACCGCAACCTCGCCATGCATGTCGCGGAATGCCGGCGGGAATAGTTGCGGCGCCAGGGTTGCAACCACGCTGTAAACATAGGCGACGCCGGTGCCCATCGCGATCAGCGTGAACATGTTGAGATTGCGGGTGACGAGCGACTGCCAGCCGCGCACGAAGAACGGCGCCCCGGCCCACAGCACGACCGGCGTCGCCAGCACGAACGAGATCCAGTTCGACCAGCCCATCGGCACCAGATGCATCAGCCCGAGATGACTGCCCATCTCGAGCACGAACACCGGCAAGGTGAGCGCCAGCCCGATCCAGAATCGCCGCGTCATGTCGATCAGCTCAGGATCGGGTCCATCGTCGAGCGAGACCTGCTCGGGCTCCAGCGCCATGCCGCAGATTGGGCAGCTGCCGGGACCGACCTGGCGCACCTCGGGGTGCATCGGGCAGGTGTAGATCGTGCCCGCAGGCGCCGGCGGCTCCGGTTCGCGCGGCTTGAGGTACTTGTCGGGTTCGGCCTCGAAGCGCTCGCGACAACGGCCGCTGCAGAACAGGTACTCCTCGCCCTTGTAGCTGAAGCGGTGCTTGGCGGTCGCCGGGTTGACCTTCATGCCGCAGACCGGATCGATGGCGAACGTCGCCTCGGCCGGCGTCGTGTCGTGATCATGCTTGCCGCCGCAGCAGGAATGCCCGGCCGCGCCATGATGGTGATGATCCGCGTGCGAATGGCCGTGCTTTGCCTGTGCCACGAAACTCTTCCCGGCCGGTATTCCGGCCTCTTGATTTACATACCCTATGGGGGTATATGAGACTTATGAGAGACGACGTCAAGACATCCTGTTTAAAACGCCTCAAACGGATCGAGGGTCAGATCCGCGGGTTGGGCGCCATGGTCGAGGAAGACCGCTATTGCATCGACGTGGTGACGCAGATCGCGGCCGCGCGCGCGGCGCTACGCCGCGTCGAGGAAGAGGTCCTGCGCGATCATGTGGCTCATTGCGTCGAGCATGCGATCTCGTCCGGCGACAAGGCCGACCAGCGGCGCAAGATCGCCGAGCTGATGGACGTGATCGGGCGGGCGGATCGCTAATTGCTTCCAACGGAAGCGAGCGCGGCGTCGCATACTCGTGTCGTCCCTGCGAAAGCAGGGACCCATAACCACAGAACGTTGGGATGGAATGAGCTGGGGCCACAGGGTCGCGCAGCAACTGCACCCTATGGTTATGGGTCCCGGGTCGCGCTTCGCTTGCCCGGGACGACGTGGAGAGAGCGGCGTCTAATTCGCGGCCGCGCTATGCGCGGCCGAACAGGGCACTCAATTATTGAACCTGAAATGCATCACGTCGCCGTCGGCGACGACGTAATCCTTGCCTTCAAGCCGCAGCTTGCCGGCATCGCGCGCGCCGGCTTCGCCGTTGCCGGTGACATAATCCTCATACGCGATGGTCTCGGCGCGGATGAAGCCCTTCTCGAAATCGGTATGGATCACACCGGCGGCCGCAGGCGCCTTGGTGCCGCGGTCGATGGTCCAGGCGCGGGCTTCCTTCGGGCCGACGGTGAAATAGGTGATGAGGTCGAGCAGCTGGTAGCCGGCGCGGATCAGCCGGTCGAGCCCGGCTTCTTCAAGGCCCAGCGTCTCCAGGAAGTCGACACGCTCCTCGCGCGACAGCGTTGCGATCTCGGATTCGATCTTGGCGGAGATCACGACCGCGACCGCGCCCTCTTCCTTGGCACGTTCGAACACCGCCTTGGAGAAATTGTTGCCGTCCTTGGCCGAGCCTTCCTCGACGTTGCAGACATAGAGCACGGGCTTCGAGGTCAGGAGCCCGAGCATGCGGAATGCGCGCTCCTCTTCCGGCTTGCGCTCCATCCCGCGGGCCGGCTTGCCGTCACGCAGCAACGCCAGCGCGCGGTTGACGAGCTCGAGCTGCTCCTTGGCTTCCTTGTCGTTGCCCTTGGCCTTCTTGGTGAGGTTGTCGACGCGTTTCTCGAGGCTGTCGAGATCGGACAGCATCAGCTCGGTCTCGATGGTCTCGATGTCGGCGAGCGGCGCGATCTTGCCTTCGACATGGGTGATGTCGGAATCCTCGAAGCAGCGCACCACATGGGCGATGGCGTCGACATCGCGGATGTTGGCAAGGAACTGGTTGCCGAGGCCTTCGCCCTGCGACGCGCCGCGCACGAGGCCCGCGATGTCGACGAAGGTCAGCCGGGTCGGAATGATCTGCGCCGATTTCGCGACCGCCGCGAGCTTCTCCAGCCTCGGATCGGGTACCGCCACCTCGCCGACATTCGGCTCGATGGTGCAGAACGGATAGTTCGCCGCCTGGGCGGCCGCCGTCTCGGTCAGCGCATTGAACAGCGTCGACTTGCCGACGTTAGGCAGCCCGACGATCCCGCATTTGAATCCCATGTCTTCCTCTGTCCAGTTTCGTCATGCCCGGCCTCGTGCCGGACGCGACCACAAGGGGATCAGGCCGGCTTCTCGCCGCCGTTCTCACCCTTGTCGAAAAATCCCTTGGCCTGCATCGTCAGATGCACCTTGTTGGCGAACGACGCGTCGTGCCCCGCAGCCAGCAGGCCGGCATTGTCGGCGACGGCCTGGCACAAGGCCTCCACCCACGCCCGGTCGCTCTTGGCGAAGTCCGACAGCACGTGGCTGTGCACGAGCTCCTTGACGCCGGGATGACCGATCCCGAGCCGCACCCGCCGATATTCGTTGCCGATATGCGCGGAGATCGAGCGCAGCCCGTTATGGCCGGCGATGCCGCCGCCGACCTTGACCCGCACCTTGGCGGGCGGCAGCTCGAGTTCGTCCTGGAACACGGTGATGTCGGCGGGCGCGAGCTTGAAGAAGTTCGCCGCCTCCTGCACCGCGCGCCCGGACTCGTTCATGAAGGTAGCCGGCTTCAGCAGCACGACCTTCTCACGATCGACGACGCCTTCGGAGGTCTCGCCCTGAAAGTGACGGCGCCATGGTGCGAAACCATGACGCCGTTGAATCTCGTCGACCGCCAGAAAACCGATATTGTGCCGGTTGCTGGCGTATTTCGCGCCGGGATTACCGAGACCGACAAAAAGGCGCATGGCGCGGCATCCCGAATCGGCGCGCCATCAGAGGATCGCGCGCCGACCTGATCGATTACTTCTTCTTGTCGCCACCGCCGGCGGGAGCCTTGGCACCCGCGGCCGGAGCCGCAGCGCCCGCAGCCGGAGCCGCAGCACCCGCGGCCGGAGCCGCAGCACCCGCGGCCGGAGCAGCGCCACCAGCAGCCGCCGCAGCCGCGGCCTTCTGCTCTTCGGCGAAGCCGGACGGCGGCACGATGGTCACCAGCGTCGCGTCCTCGCGGGTCAGCGACTTCACGCCCGCGGGCAGCTTGACGTCGGAGAGATGCAGCGAATAGCTGATCTCGAGCGCGCCGACGTCGGCCTCGATGTACTGCGGAATGTTGTCAACCGAGCACTCGAGATCGAGCGCGTGGGTGACGATGTTGACGGTGCCACCGCGCTTGACGCCCGGCGAGCTTTCACCGTTCACGATGTGCAGCGGCACGCTGACGCGGATGGTTGCGCCTTCGCCGAGCCGCATGAAGTCGACATGGAGCGGGAAGTCCTTCACCGGGTCGAGGTGGTAGTCGCGCGGAATCACGCGATGCTTCTTGCCCTCGACATCGATATCGAACAGCGTGGTCAGGAACCGGCCTGCCAGGATGCGCTGGCGCAGTTCACGATCGTCGACCGAGATGGTGACGGGGGGCTGGTTGTCTCCGTAGATCACTCCGGGAACTC
This sequence comes from Bradyrhizobium uaiense, assembly GCF_010811875.1. Taxonomy (GTDB): domain Bacteria; phylum Pseudomonadota; class Alphaproteobacteria; order Rhizobiales; family Xanthobacteraceae; genus Bradyrhizobium; species Bradyrhizobium uaiense. The sequence continues at coordinate 24,945 of NZ_VKHP01000063.1, read as the reverse complement.
TCCCGGCGCGACGCTCTGCCCGGGCGGCCCCCTTGCCGCTCTTCGGACGCGCGGTCGCCTTCAATTCCTTGACGGTCGCCATAGCGTTAAGTCCTTGTATTTAAAAAGTTAAAGGCCGCAGCGCGGCCCATGCTCAAGTCCACAGCAAGCCTCCAGGGGTGCGGGGGCCGCGGACGTGGCGGGCTTTTAGCCCCAAAGGGCCGAAATGACAAGGAAATGAAGGAAATTTTCTTGCTTCACCCTCCCCTTGGAGGGTGAAGGATCAACCCGCCGAACCGCCGAGCTTGGCTTCCAGCGCGGCGATCCGCGCCTTCAACGCCTCGTTCTCCTCGCGCGCCAGGCGGGCCATGTCCTTGACCGCGTCGAACTCCTCGCGCTTGACCACGTCGAGGTCGCGCAGGATGCGTTCGGCCTGGTTGCGCATGACCGTGTCGACCTCGCGCTTGACGCCCTGGGCGGCACCCGCGGCATCGTTCATCAGACGGCCGATCTCGTCGAAAAACCGGTTGCTGGTCTGGGTCATCTCGCAAAACTCTCCGCGTTCACTGAATCGCGATAAGACAATGGCGATGTCAGCCATCCGGTTCAAGTCCGCCGCGAATGGCAGGCCTCTCGCAGCTTGCCTTGTCATGCTCCGGTTTCCTTGCAATCGTATGAACCCACAACAAAAATCGCACACATAACGCGAGCAGAACCGCCATGATCGAAGCGACCGTCGATATCCCGACCAAGGACGGCAAGACCACCACCTTCATCACCCATCCCGAGCGCGGCGGCCCCTTCCCTGTCGTGATCTTCTACATGGATGCACCGGCGATTCGCGAGGAACTGCGCGACATGGCGCGCCGGCTCGGCACCTCCGGCTACTATGTGATGCTGCCGAATATGTATTACCGCGCCGGCGTGATGGAGCTCGGCCCGATCAATCCCGATCCGGAATCGCCCGAACGCAAGCGCATGTTCGAGCTGATGCACTCGCTCAACATTCCCCTCGTCATGGAAGACACCCGGGGCCTGCTCGCCTATGCCGAGACGCAGAAGGCCGCCAACACAGAGATCATCGGCACCGTTGGCTACTGCATGAGCGGCCGCTATGCGGTGAACGCGGCGACGCATTTCGGCGACCGCGTGAAGGCCGCCGCTTCGGTCTACGGCACGCATCTGGCGACCGACCAGCCCGACAGCCCGCATCTTGCCGCGCAAAAGACCAAAGCCGAACTCTATTTCGCCTGCGCCGAGACCGATATCTACGCGCCACAGGAAATCATCGAGCAGGTGAAGGCCGGCATGAAGGGATCGAACAACGAGGTCGAGATCTATCCCGGCACCCATCACGGCTTTGCGTTCCCCAAGCGCCCGGTCTATGACCGCGACGCCGCCGAACGCCATTGGGAGCGGCTGCTGGCGCTGTACCGGCGCAACCTCGTGAAGTGAGTCTCAACCCGCACGATGCCGTTCCTGCTGATCGACTTTCCGGTGTTCAACCCCGTCGCGCTCGCGCTCGGGCCGATCGTGATCCGCTGGTATGCGCTGGCCTATATCGTCGGCATCGTGCTGGGCTGGATCTACGCCCGCTCGCTGATCAAGAAGGACCGGCTGTGGGGCGGCGAGGTGCCGATCACGCTGCCGCAGCTCGACGACTTCATCCTCTGGGTCACCATCGGCATCATCGTCGGCGGGCGCACCGGCTATGTGCTGTTCTACAACCTGCCGTTCTTCATCGCGCACCCGTCCGAGATCCTCGAACTGTGGAAGGGCGGCATGTCGTTCCACGGCGGCTTCCTCGGCTGCGTCGCCGCAGTGATGCTGTTTGCCCGCCGCAACAACATCCCGATCCTGTCGCTCGGCGACATCACCACGGCGGTCGCGCCGATCGGGCTGTTCCTCGGCCGTCTCGCCAACTTCATCAACAGCGAATTGTGGGGCCGGCACGCCGATGCAAGCCTGCCCTGGGCCATGATCTTCCCCAATGGCGGGCCGTTGCCGCGCCACCCGAGCCAGCTCTATGAGGCCGGGCTCGAGGGCATCGTGCTGTTCACGGCGTTGGCGATCATGATCCGGATGGGTGCGCTCAAGCGGCCCGGCCTGATCCTCGGCAGCTTCATCACGATCTACGGCATTGCCCGGATCATCGGCGAGCACTTCCGGGAACCGGACCCGCAGCTCGGATTCCTGTGGGGCGGACTGACCATGGGCATGCTGCTGTCGGTGCCAATGATCATCGTGGGCGTTATCATCATCACGGCCGCCGTCCGCCGCAGGGCGAACGGGCCGGCGCCGAGTTCAGCGTAAGCAAGTGCAATCCAAGGAAGGCCGTGAGCGAACCCTCCCCGTTGCTGGATGAGATCAGGAAGCTGATCAAATTGTCCGGGCCGATGCCGGTCTGGCGCTACATGGAATTGTGCCTGATGCATCCGCATTACGGCTACTATTTGTCGCGCGATCCGCTCGGCCGCGAGGGCGACTTCACCACCGCGCCCGAGGTCAGCCAGATGTTCGGCGAGCTGCTCGGACTGTGGAGCGCCTCGATCTGGCGCGCGATCGGCTCACCCGAGACGCTCCGCCTGATCGAGCTCGGGCCCGGCCGCGGCACCATGATGTCCGACGCGCTGCGTGCGCTGCGCGTGCTGCCGCCGCTCTACCAGTCGCTCAGCATCCACCTCGTCGAGGTCAATCCGGTGCTGCGCGAGAAGCAGCACACGACGCTGACCGGCGTGCGCAACATCACCTGGCACGACAGCATCGACGACGTCCCCGAGGGGCCGGCGGTGATCCTCGCCAACGAATATTTCGACGTGCTGCCGATCCACCAGATGGTCCGCCGCGAGACCGGGTGGCACGAGCGCACGGTCGGGATGGATGCCAATGGCAGCCTGTATTTCGCACCTGCCGTCGAGCCGACACCACACTTCGAGGTGCTGCTGCCGCCGCTGGTGCGCGCCGCCCCGCTCGGCGCGGTGTTCGAATGGCGGCCCGACAACGAGATCATGAAGCTTGCCACGCGGGTGCGCGACCAGGACGGCGCCGCGCTGATCATCGACTACGGCCATCTGCGCAGCGACGCCGGCGACACCTTCCAGGCGATCGCACGCCACAGCTTCGCCGACCCGCTGAAGAACCCGGGACAAGCCGACGTGACCGCGCATGTCGATTTCCAGGCCCTGGCACGGGCCGCCGAGGATGTCGGCGCGCGCGTGCACGGGCCGGCGACGCAGGGCGACTTCCTCAAGCGCCTCGGCGTCGAGGCCCGAGCTGCCGGACTGATGGCGAAGGCAAGCCCCGAAGTCTCCGCCGACGTCGCCGGTGCGCTGAAACGGCTGACCGATTCCGGCCGCGGCGGGATGGGCTCGATGTTCAAGGTTATGGCCATCTCCGACCCGCACCTCACCTCGATCGCCGGACTGAGCGATCAGCCTGACGAGACCGAACAATGACATTGGGATCACCCTTGCTGTCGGCCATACCTGGCCTGCGCCACGCCTTCTTCTCGCGCGAGGGCGGCGTTTCCGAAGGCATCTATGCCGGCCTCAACGGCGGGCTCGGCTCCAACGACGATCCGGCCAGGGTCGTGGAGAACCGGCGGCGGATGGCCGAGCAACTCGGCGTGCCGCTCGATCATTTGATCAGTGTGCACCAGGTTCACTCGCCCGACGCCGTCGTCGTGGACAGCCCGTGGAATGGCGCAGCGCGCCCGAAGGCGGATGCGCTCGTCACCCGCAGCGAAGGCCTTGCGATATCGGTCACGACGGCCGACTGTGGCCCGATCCTGTTCGTCGATCCCAGTGCGCGGGTGATCGGTGCAGCGCATGCCGGCTGGAAGGGCGCGCTGACCGGTGTGCTGGAATCGACCATCGATGCGATGGAGAAGCTCGGCGCGGAGCGCGGCGGCATCGTCGCCGCCATCGGGCCGCTGATCCGCAAGGAGTCCTACGAGGTCGGACGCGAATTCGTCGAGCGCTTCATCGAGGCCGATGCGGAGAACGGCATGTTCTTCATTCCCGCCGAACGCGACGGCCATGCGATGTTCGATCTCGCCGGCTTCATCCGCATGCGGCTGGAAAATGCCGGCGTGCTGATGATCGACGATCTTGGCATCGACACCTATTCCGACGAGCGCTGTTTCAGCTACCGCCGCTCCGTGCACCGCAAGGAAGCTGATTACGGCCGGCTCGTTCACGCCATCGCGCTGGAACGCTGACGCCGCCGGGCGTCCTCTTCATTTTCATGCGACAAGCGTCTTGACTCTCCACCTGCTGGAGACCGGACAAGCGGCGCATGACACAACGCACCTACAGCATCGGCGAGGCGGCGCGGCTCAGCGGAATTTCCGTCCGCAAGCTCCGCTTCTATTCGGACCAGGGGTTGCTGCCGCCGGCCGGCCGCACCGCGAGCGGCTATCGCGTCTTCACCGACGCAGAGCTCGTTCGCCTCGACCTGATCCGCTGCCTGCGCGATGCAGGGCTCGGTCTCGACGCGATCCGTGAGGTCCTGACCGAGGAGCTCTCGCTGGTCGAAGCGCTGAAGCTCCGCCTCGAGACGCTGGAAGCGGAGATCGCGGCCCAGCGCCGCGTCGCCTCGGCCCTGCGGGCTGCGTTGCGTTCACCGCAACTCACCGAAGCAGACCTGAGGAGATTTCTGACCATGACGCAGCTATCCCGCGCCGAGCGCCGCAACGTCGTCGAACGCTTTTTCGAGAAGGTGTCCGACGGCATCAACATCGACCGGAAATGGGTCCGGCAGATGATCGAGACGACGGTGCCCGAACTGCCCGATGATCCGACACCCGAGCAATGCGATGCCTGGATCGAGCTGTCGGAGATGCTGGGCGATCCCACTCTCGTCGCCAACATCCGCGCCAACGCAGAGGACGTCTGGAATCACCACGTGCTGGATCTCGCCGCCTGGCAGGCGGCCAACAAGACCGTGCTGGCAAGAGCCAAAGAGATTATCGCGCGCGATCTCGGGCCGACGTCGGAGGCCGGCCAGGCCCTGGCCCGCGACTGGCTGGAGACCTCGGCGCGATTGCTGAAGCGAGAACCCGACCTGGAATTCCGCAACTGGATTCGCGGCAAATATGCGCTGCACGACGCCCGTGCGGCCCGCTACTGGGAGCTCGTCGCCATCATGCGCGGACAGAAGCCGGACGCGAGCCCGAACCGCGAATGGGCCTGGATCACCGAAGCGATGCAACATCATCTGGCCGACTGAGCCGGAAATATCGAGCAAGGAATTCGATCCTCTCCCCGGCCCGGCCCGCCGGATAGGTTAAGTGCTGTGGCCGTCCTGCCCTAGACGTTAAGCCGTTTTAACGATATCGCAGGACCCAATGAGGGAAGCGTCAGACCACCAGTTTCAAACTGGGACAATCGTGCGTGCCGCGATCGCAGTCACGTGGCTGGCGGTCGCTGGTGTGCTGGGCGGATGCGCGGCCGGCGGCGGCGCTGCCGACTCCTACGCCATGGCCACACCGGCGAGCGGCGGGGCAACCGTTGCCTTCGAATCGATCGACGGCCCGCCGCCCCAGGTGTTCGACCGCATGGTGGGTGTGCTCGACAGCGAATCCAAGCTGCGCAGCCTGTCGGTCGTGTCGCGCCAGGGCACCGCGGCCTACCGCGTGCGCAGCTATCTGTCGGCGCAAGTGGTGCGCGGCCGCACCATGATCTCGTGGGTATGGGACGTCTACGACAGCAACCAGCAACGGGCGCTCCGGCTTTCGGGTGAAGAACCCGCCGGCAAGGCCGGCCGCGACGCCTGGGCCGCGGCCGACGATCTGGTGCTGCGCAAGATCGCCCAGGCCGGCCTCAGCGGCCTGTCCAGCATGATCAACGGCGGCCCGGCGCCCGCCCCGGCACCGGAGCTCCGTGGGCCGACGGTGGCGAGCGCCCCGGCCGCGGCGTCGCCCGAGACCGTGGCGCTCGGCTATTCGGCCGACTAACCCCCGGTATCTCCCGGGGTAAGGCGTTTTTTGCCCAGGAAAACGGCGGCGAAAGCAGCTAATGGGTTGCCATCGGAGCCGCCTGCCTGATATTCCCTCGCGCACCGAAAACCCGCCGGTTCTGTAAGGACTTGAGATGCTGAACGTCGTATCCAGCAAGGCGCGGGGGGAAGCATCGATGTCGGCAAAAAACGGATCAATCAAGCTCGTCGCCGGCAACTCCAATCCTGCGCTGGCGCAGGAAATCGCCAAGGGACTTGGCATCGAACTGACCAAGGCCGTGGTCCGGCGCTTCGCCGACATGGAGATCTTCGTCGAGATCCAGGAGAACGTCCGCGGCTCGGACATGTTCATCCTGCAGTCGACGTCGTATCCGGCGAACGACAATTTGATGGAATTGCTGATCATCACCGACGCGCTGCGCCGATCCTCGGCACGCCGCATCACGGCAGTGATCCCCTATTTCGGCTATGCCAGGCAGGACCGCCGCTCCGGCTCGCGCACGCCGATCTCGGCCAAGCTCGTCGCCAATCTGATCGCCCATGCCGGCGTCGACCGCGTCATGACGCTCGACCTGCATGCGGGCCAGATCCAGGGCTTCTTCGACATCCCGACCGACAATTTGTTCGCGGCGCCCTTGATGGTGCGCGACATCAGGGAAAAGTTCGACCTCGCCAAGGTGATGGTGGTGTCGCCCGACGTCGGCGGCGTGGCACGTGCCCGCGGCCTCGCCAAGCGCATCAACACCCCGCTGGCGATCGTCGACAAGCGCCGCGAGCGTCCCGGTGAGTCCGAGGTGATGAACGTGATCGGCGACGTCGCCGGCTACAACTGCATTCTGGTCGATGACATCGTCGACTCCGGCGGCACGCTGGTGAACGCGGCCGAGGCGCTGATCGCGCACGGCGCCAAGGAAGTCTCGGCCTACATCACCCACGGCGTGCTGTCAGGCGGAGCCGCCGCGCGCATTGCGTCGTCGCGGCTGAAGGAACTGGTCATCACCGACTCGATCCTGCCGACCGAGGCCGTCAACAAGGCGCCGAACATCCGCCAGATCTCGATCGCCGGCCTGATCGCCGAAGCGATCGGCCGCACCGCGGCGGAAGAGTCGGTGTCGAGCCTGTTTGACTAGGGCATACTCTTTGTCGTCCCTGCGAAAGCAGGGACCCATAACCACCGGCCGTTGTTGTTGCGACGGCTGTGGCTCCAGCGTTGTAAATCAAATTCACATTCGTGGTTATGGGTCCCGGCTCAAGGCCGGGACGACACCGAGTATGCGGTGCCAGATGCGCTAAAACCCCGGCCGCGGCACGTGACTCATCAGCGTCCGCGCATAGCCGCCATCGACGATGATTTCCTCGCCATTGACATAGGACGACCGGTCGCTCGCCAGGAACAGGGTCGCGTCCGCCATATCCTGCGCCGCGCCGATCCGGCGCATCGGCACCACGGCGGTGCGCCGCTCGGTGACCCCTGGCGTATCGTAGAACGCCTGGCTCATCGGCGTGACGACAAGGCCCGGGCTGACCACATTGCTGCGGACGCCGTGCGGCCCCCATTCGGCGGCGAGTTGCTGCGAGAGCATCACGACGGCGGCCTTGCTGACGCTGTAGGCGCCGCTCTGCCCCTGCGCATTGCTGGCGGCGATCGAGGCGACGTGAATGAGGCTGCCGCGCCCGGCCTTGCGCATCTGCCGGCCGAACGCCTGCGCGCAGATGAAATAGCCGGTGAGATTGACCGCCAGCACCGCATTCCATTCGGCGAGCGGCAGCGTGTCGAGCCCGCCGGGGCGCAGCACCGCCGCGGTGTTGACGAGGACGTCGCAAGCACCGAGCGTGCGCGCAACGGTGTCCGCGACGACAGCGACGTTGTCCTCGCTGGTCGTGTCGCAGCTTGCGACGAGATGGCCGTCGCCGAACTCGCGCAGCTTTGCCCTGGTCTCCGCAAGGGAGCGCTCGTCGCGATCGAGCGCAGCGACGTTGGCGCCGGCGCGCGCGAAGCTGACCGCGGTGGCGCGGCCGATGCCGCCGCCTCCACCGGTGACGACGGCAACGCGGCCCGACAGGCCGAGCCAGTCGGAGGAATGTTGTTCGGTCATGAGCGCCTCCCGCACATTTGGTTTATGCGGGCAAGCATAACCGAACGCGCTGGCTGCGAGAGCGATCCCGGCGCGCATGCCGGAATCGCTTTTGTGTTGGATCTTCGAGGCCCCGACGCTTAGCCGGGGATTCCCGCCGCGACCTGGCCGCGCAAACGCTCCAGGCTGTGCAACGTGTTGGCGCAGGCCTCCGCGACCTCGATCCCCTTGATCACGAAGTGCTTGCGGAAGAAGTCGTAATGCACCTCGGTCTCATGGAATTGCTGCGGCGTCAGCACCGCTGAGAACACCGGCACCTCGGTGCGCAACTGCACATCCATCAGTGCCTTGATCACGGTGTCGGCGACGAATTCGTGGCGATAGATGCCACCGTCGACGACAAGCCCGGCCGCGACGATCGCGGTGTAGCGGCGGGTCTTCGCCAGGAGCTGCGCATGCAGCGGAATCTCGAACGAGCCCGGCACCTCGAACACGTCCACATTGGTGATGTGGCGCGCCTCGATCTCCTTCAGGAAGGAGATGCGGCACTCCTCCACCACATCGCGATGCCAGGACGATTGCACGAAGGCAACGCGCTGCGGCTTTGCGAAATGCGGATGCTCCGGCGTCGGCGGACTAGCCGGCGTATCGGGAACATTTTCTGCTTGGGAGGTTTGGATTTCAGCGTCTTGAACTTCAGTGTCTTGAACTTCAGCGTCTTGCAACATCTGATTCATGGCTTTCCTCTTTCAGGACCAGAATCAGGGCACACGGACAACGACACGAGCCCACGCGAAAATCGCGTTGGCTGCCGCAACCGTTCTCTTTCATCCGGACTGTAACCGTCGGCTTCGGAATTACACCGAATCTGCTGACCCTTCCCCCGGCTTCGCGGAAGAAGGCGCTCGCGGGCTTGGGCTCATCACCCTTTACCGCCGGTGGGGATTTTCACCCCGCCCTGAGAACATCGGTACGCCCGGGATGGACGTACCTGAGACGAAATATGACCAAACCGCGACAGCTCGGCAAGGACCTTTGGCATGGGGAAACGGCATGTCCCCATGAGCGCGCTGCGGCTCTTGCGGAGAGATGTGAGCGCCCGAAAGGCCGATTCACGTGTGCGGCGAAGCGCCGCCAAATGGTTAATAAATCGTTACGCGAACGCCTAGATTCCGATTTGTTCGCAAAATCACAAGTGTGGCGGAGATCAGCTGTGGACGATGCGCGCTTTGGCTGTGGACGGACTCGGCGTGCGGTTGCGCGGATTCCGCAAATCACATCACTTCATCGGCGTCAGGTCCAGGGGCATCCGGAAGCCCGGTCAAGGAACTGCACTCGGCCGCGACGCAGTATGTCGCAAGTGCCGGCTTCCGTGTGCGTATCAAGCGATCATAAGAACAAGGTCCGAGACGGCATGTCCCTCCTCGAAAGCATTATCGATTCCCGGAACAACCCGCTTGCGGTGGTCGAGGATATCGCCACCGACAACAACTGGGCGTTCGAGCGTTCCGGCGAAGACGAGGTGACGATCGTCTCCAAGGGAGACTGGATCGACTATCAGCTCTCCTTCACCTGGATGGGAGAGATCGAGGCGCTGCATCTCGCCTGCGCCTTCGACATGAAGATGCCGCAGGCGCGTCGCGCCGAAGTGCAGCGGCTGGTCGCCGCGATCAACGAACAATTGTGGGTCGGCCATTTCGATCTGTGGACCCACACCGGCATGGTGATGCATCGTCAGGCGCTGGTGCTGCCGGGCGGCCTCACCGCCTCCACCTCGCAATGCGAGGCCATGGTGGTCAACGCGATCCACGCCTGCGAGCGCTACTACCCGGCGTTCCAGTTCGTGGTGTGGGCCGGCAAGTCGACCGCCGAGGCGATGGCGGCTGCCATGTTCGATACCGAGGGCGAAGCGTAAGCTCTCGCTTTAGCGCTTTCACACACTCGGTGTCGTCCCTGCCTAGTGCGCAATTGCGCACGGGAGCAGAGACCCATACTCCGCGGCCCCAGTGGTTGAGCAAACTGCTTGTGGCCCGCTTCTCGCTTCACTAGAACCTTTTATGGTTATGGGTCCCTGCTTCCGCAGGGACGACGTGAGAGTTTGCGGAGCCGCCTGTGAGCACATCCAGCAGCGCATTGACGAATACTTCCGGCACCATCGCGCTTGCGGGCGCGGGCAAGATGGGCGGCGCAATGCTGACCGGCTGGCTCGCGCAGGGTCTTGCACCCACGCAGGTCGCGGTGATCGATCCGTATCTTTCACCTGAGATCTCCGCGCTTGCCGCGAAAGGTGTCCGGCTCAATCCGCAGGCGAAGGATCTCGGCACGCTCGACACGCTTGTGGTCGCGGTGAAGCCGCAATCGTTCCGCGACGCCGGCGCCGCGCTGAAGGCCCTGGTCGGCCCCTCGACGCTCGTGGTCTCGATCATGGCCGGTACGACCATCTCAGCCTTGGAAGAGGTCGTCGGCGGCGCCGTGGTGCGCGCGATGCCGAACACGCCGGCGGCGATCGGCCGCGGCATCACCGTCGCCGTGCCGTCAAAGCGCGTCACCGCCGCGCAGCGCGCGATGACGGATGCACTGCTGAAGGCGACCGGGCTCGTCGAATGGGTCGATGACGAACGCCTGATGGATGCAGTGACGGCAGTCTCCGGCTCCGGCCCGGCCTATGTCTTCCTGCTCGCCGAGGAGCTGGCCCGCGCCGGCGTCGCGGCCGGCCTGCCCGAGCAGCTTGCGACCACGCTGGCGCGCGCAACCGTCGCCGGCTCCGGCGAGTTGTTGCATCGTTCGGATCTGCCTTCGGCAACCCTGCGGCAGAACGTCACCTCGCCCGGCGGCACCACAGCTGCAGCACTCGAGGTGCTGATGGCAAATGACGGCATGCAACCGCTGATGACCCGCGCGATTGCCGCGGCGACACGGCGCTCGAAGGAATTGGCGAAGTAGTCCGGCAACCAACCCGTCACCCCCGCGCATCGGCGTAGCCGATGTCGCTGGAGGTGCGAGCCTTGCGGCGCACTTGCGCCGCTGGGCGAGCCTCGAAGGGTGCACGGCCCGCGGCCCATCCTTCGAGACGCGCTACGCGCTCCTCAGGATGACGTTCGAACAAGTGGGTTCGCTTACCGCGCTTGCTCCGACGTCCCGGCCAGCCGCCTGTTGAAACTCTCGACATTGATCAGGCCGCGGGCATGGCGGCCTTCGCCGAGCTTGCGCGTGCCCTCAAAGGCTTCGACCTCGAAGCGGATCACGCGACGCTCGACCGCGATCACCTTTGAGGTGGTCCGCACCGTGGCGCCGACGAGTGCCGCGGCAAGATGGCGGATATCGACCTCGGTACCGACCGTGACCCAGCCGGGCTGCAACGCAGAGCGGATCGCATCGCCCGACGCCATCTCCATGTCGAGGATCATCATCGGCGTTGCATAGACCATCGGCATGCCAGGCACGAAATGTCCAACGGTGCGCTCCAGCGGCACCACCAGCATGCGCTCGGCGATCATGCCGATCTTGATGAAGTCACGTGCGTCCATTGGTGCCTCAAAACAAGTGTCGTCCCGGGCAAGCGAAGCGCGACCCGGGACCCATAACCACAAGTATCAATTTGTCGGAGGCTGAGGCCGCAGCCTTTGCCAATCACCAACATCGGTGGCTATGGGTCCCTGCTTTCGCAGGGACGACAGAGGTGAATTATTTCTTCGCCGCAGCCGCGCGCTCGACGAAGGTCTTGCCGCCCTTCATCTTGTGATGCAGCGGCGCTTCGTTGATCTGGATCACCACTGCGTCGGCATCGACGCCGAGATTCTTCACCAGCGCCTGGGTGATGTCGCGCATCATGCCGGCCTTCTGCTCGTCGGTGCGGCCGGCGGCCATGCTCACGGTGATCTCAGGCATTGTTGTTCTCCCTCTTGTTGTCGCCATGGCCGGGCTGCTCCTGGCCATCCACGTCGGCGTGCATCAAACAAGAGGTGGATGCCCGGCACAAGGCCGGGCATGACGTCACAAGCGAATGGCTATCCCCACGCCACGTCATGCCGCGCCAGGACTTCGCGGACCTTGGCGACCAGATCGGCCTCTGCGCAGGAGAACTGCGCGGGGCGCGTTTCGCGCCATTCCTGGTTGGAGGCGATCGCGGCAGCGGCCTTGGCGCCCTCGATCAGGTCCTTGATCTGCACCTCGCCGCGCGCCTTCTCATCCGAACCCTGGATGATCACGCAGGGCGAGTTGCGGCGGTCGGCATATTTGAGCTGGTTGCCCATGTTCTTCGGATTGCCGAGGTAGAGCTCGGCGCGGATGCCCTCCCGGCGCAGCTGCGCGACCATCTTCTGGTAGTCGGCGACGCGGTCGCGATCGAACACGGTGACGACGACCGGGCCGAACTCGGCCCTCGCGTCGAGCTGGCCGAGCATGGTCAGCGCGGCCTGCAGGCGCGACACACCGATCGAGAAACCGGTCGCCGGCACCGGCTCACCGCGGAAGCGCGAGACGAGCCCGTCATAGCGACCACCACCACCGACCGAGCCGAAGCGCACCGGACGGCCCTTCTCGTCCTTGGTGTCGAGCAGCAGCTCAACCTCGTAGACAGGGCCGGTGTAATATTCGAGACCGCGAACAACGGTGGGATCGATGCGGATGCGATCCGCGTCGTAACCGGATGCCGCGACCAGCTTGGCGATCTCTTCGAGCTCGCTCACACCGGCCTGACCAACTTCGCTCTTCGCCAGGTAAGTCTCGGCTGCAGCGATCGCCTCTTTCCAATCGTCGCGCTTTTGCGTAACGGCCAGGACGATATCGGCATCCGCGGGGCTCAGCTCGGCGCCCTTGGTGAAGTCGCCCTTGCCCTCTTCGCCGCCGTCCCATCGCCCGGGACCAAGCAGCTTGCGAACCTCGTCGGCAGAGAATTTGTCGAGCTTGTCGATCGCACGCAGCACGGTAAGGCGACGACCCGCATTCTCGTCGCCGCCGAGACCGATCGCCTCGAGCACGCCGTCGAGCACCTTGCGATTGTTCACCTTCACGACATAAGAGCCGCGCGGAATCCCGAGCGCTTCCATCGTGTCGGCCGCCATCATGCAGATCTCGGCGTCGGCCGCCGGCGTCGCCGAGCCCACCGTGTCGGCGTCGAACTGCATGAACTGGCGGAAGCGGCCGGGGCCGGGCTTCTCGTTGCGGAAGACATTGCCAAATCGATAAGAACGATAAGGCTTCGGCAACGCGTCGAAGTTTTCCGCGACATAGCGCGCCAGCGGCGCGGTCAGGTCGTAGCGCAGCGATATCCACTGCTCGTCATCGTCCTGGAACGAGAACACGCCCTCGTTGGGACGGTCCTGGTCCGGCAGAAACTTGCCGAGCGCGTCGGTATACTCCATCGCCGGCGTCTCCACCGGCTCGAAGCCGTAGAGCTCGTAGACAGCGCGGATCTTCTCGACCATCGCCCGCGTGGCATTGATCGCGGCCGGGCCGCGATCTTCCAGTCCGCGCGGCAGGCGCGCCTTCAATTTCTGGGGTTTTTTGGGTTTCTCGGCCATTGGCGGCATTTATCAGCCGACACGCAAGGCGGCAACCGTGCTCTGCACCTCCGCCAGGGCGAAACGCTGGACCTCAGGGCTGCTCCATCCGCGCGCGAAGGGCGTCGGCGTCGGCCTTCGGCATCGATTTCAGGAGCGGCTTGATGGTCTCGCCGCCGACGATCTTGCCGTTGCGCACCGCTGCGTGTCAGGCGACGTTTCTGATCCAGTTATGCGGGTCGTTGGTACGACCATACTGGATGTCGACCAGCTTCTTGCGCAGGCCCATGGCAACCGGGCCGGCCACGCCGCCGCTGATCTGGAAATCGCCGCTCGCCGAGCACACCTTGCCGATCGGCGAGATCACGGCGGCGGTGCCGCAGGCGAATGCTTCCTTCAGCTTGCCGCTGGCCGCATCCGCGCGCCACTGCTGGATCGTATAGGGCTCCTCACGTACGCGGGTGCCGGCATCCTTGGCGAGCGCAATGATCGAGTCGCGGGTGATGCCGGGCAGGATGGTGCCGAGCGGCGGCGTCAGCAGCGAGCCGTCGTCGAAGGCAAAGAAGATGTTCATGCCGCCGAGCTCTTCGATATAGCGGCGCTCGACCGCATCGAGGAACACGACCTGGTCGCAGCCGCGATCGATCGCCTCGGCCTGCGCGCGCAGGCTTGCTGCATAATTGCCGCCGCACTTGACGGCGCCGGTGCCGCCGATCGCGGCACGCGTGTAATTCTCCGACACCCAGATCGAAACCGGCGCGGGGCCACCCTTGAAATAGGAGCCGACCGGAGAGGCGATCACCGAGAAGATGTATTCCGCCGACGGCTTCACGCCGAGGAAGACTTCGCTCGCGATCATGAAGGGCCGCAGATAGAGGCTGCCCTCGCCGCCCGGGATCCAGGCGCGATCGATCCGCACCAGCTGCTCGACCGCCTCGATGAACACGTCGTCGGGCAGCGGCGCCATCGCCATGCGCTCGGCCGAATCGCGGAAGCGCCGGGCATTGGCGTCGGGGCGGAACAGGTTCACGCCACCATCGTCGCGCCTGTAGGCCTTGAGACCTTCGAAAATTTCCTGGGCGTAGTGCAGCACCGCGCCGGCCGGATCGAGCGGAAAGTTCGCGCGTGCCTCGACGCGGGCGCTGTGCCAGCCCTTGCCCTGGCTATAGCGGACGATCGCCATGTGGTCGGTGAAGACGCGGCCGAAGCCCGGGTCCACGAGCTTCGCCGCGCGGTCCTTGTCGGACGTGGCATTCGGCGAAGGCTGGATGTCGAATTTCAAAGTCATTTTTCTTGCTTTCCGCTGTCGGAACCGGCGCCATATCGGGCGCTGGCCTGTTTCCCCCGGAGCCATCAGGCTCGGCTGGTCCGGACTTCACCACCGCCGGCAATCCGGCCGGTTTCCGTCGCCAACATGCCGTTTAGACATGCTTTTGCGGAGTGCTGAAGTCCAGTATGTTTGCCGAAATGCCGCTCGACAATCGCACGGTAGTCCAATTTGCGGCCCAAACCGCCTCACAGGCTTTTTCAGGCCGCGTCAAACGCTGTCGAGGACGAAACGACTTAATGTTTCGTCGCGACAGCCAGTTTTGTAACATTGAGACCAAGATACGTCAATATGACTGACATAAATTTCTCAGGCATGGCTGCCAAGCCCGATTCGCAGGGAGATGACCAGACTCCTGCGGCGGGCTCGCGCGACCTGCGCTGGGACATCATCGAGCTGCTCTTCTTCGCCTACCGCGACTTTGTCGGCGACGCCGACCAGGAGCTGGAGGCGTTCGGTTTCGGCCGCGCCCACCACCGCGTCATCCACTTCGTCACTCGCTATCCCGGGCTGAAGGTCGCCGACCTGCTCGATGTCCTGCGCATCACCAAGCAATCGCTCGGGCGCGTGCTCAAGCAGCTCCTGGACGAGGGCTACATCGTGCAGAAGACCGGCAACAACGACCGCCGGCAGCGCCTGCTCTACGCCACCCCGAAGGGTGAGGCGCTGGTCGGCAAGCTCGCAGGGTTGCAGACCGACCGCATCAACCGCGCGATCGCCGGCATCGATCCGGCCGGCGTGGAGACGGTTCGCCAGTTCCTCCGCGCGATGATCGACCGCGACGATCCCGACAAGGTGCTCGAAGCGATCTTCGGCGGCGGCAGAAAAACAAGGGAGTGAACCTGGTGCAGGCTGCAACCATGATGCGCGCGCCGATCGAACCGGCCGACGACGCGCCGCATCTGCTTCTGGTCGACGACGACCGCCGCATTCGCGACCTGTTGTCACGCTTTCTCTCCAGCGAGGGCTATCGCGTCACGACGGCAATGAGTGCCACCGACGCGCGCGCCAAGCTGCTCGGGCTGCATTTCGACCTGCTCATCCTCGACGTGATGATGCCCGGCGAGAACGGCTTCGACCTCGCCCGCTTCATCCGCAGCTCCTCCACGGTGCCGATCATCATGCTGACCGCACGCCACGAGGCGGAAGCCCGCATCGAGGGTCTGCAGATCGGCGCCGACGATTACGTCGCCAAGCCGTTCGAGCCGCGCGAGCTCGTGCTGCGCATCGGCAACATCCTCAAGCGCACCGCGCCGCCGCAGGTCGTGACCGTCGAGCAGATCGCGTTCGGCCCCTACATCTTCCACATCGAGCGGAGCGAGCTGCGTCAGGGCGAGGAGATCATCCATCTCACCGACCGCGAGCGCGAGATGCTGCGCATCCTTGCGAGCGCCCCCGGCGAGACCGTGCCGCGCGCCGAGCTGACCAGCGGCGGTACCGTCAACGAGCGTGCGGTCGATGTGCAGATCAACCGCCTGCGCCGCAAGATCGAGCACGATCCCGCCAATCCGCTGTTCCTCCAGGCGGTCCGCGGCATCGGCTATCGCCTGGTCGCCTCGCCATAAGACAGCCCATGAGCACGCTCGACTCCGGCCTGACCCTGATCAAGAACGCCTCGCAGCGCGTCTCGAAGGCGAACGGCTGGATGGGCAACGCGTTCAAGAGCTGGATGCCGACCGGCCTCTATGCCCGCGCGCTGCTGATCATGATCGTGCCGATGGTGATCCTGCAGACCGTGGTCGCCTTCGTGTTCATGGAGCGGCACTGGAACACGGTGACGCGACGCCTGTCGGCCGCCGTGGTGTCCGACATCGCCGCGCTGATCGATGTCTACAAGACCTATCCGCAGGATAAGGACCGCGCGCACCTGCGCGGCATCGCCCAGAAGCTGCAGCTGGTGGTCGACTTCCTTCCCGCGGGCGACATGCCCCCGCCGGGACCGAAGCCGTTCTTCTCGCTGCTCGACCAGACGCTCTCGGTGCAGCTCGGCCGGCAGATCAGCCGTCCGTTCTGGATCGACACCGTCGGCAAATCCAACCTGGTCGAGATCCGCGTGCAGCTCGACGATTCGGTAATGCGGATCTTCGCCCAGCGCAGCGCGGCCTACGCCTCCAACTCGGAAATCTTCATCTTCTGGATGCTCGGCACCTCGACGATCCTTTTGATCGTCGCCGTGCTGTTCCTGCGCAACCAGATCAAACCGATCTTGCGGCTGGCCGACGCTGCCGAAAGTTTCGGCAAGGGCCGCGAAGCGCCGAATTTCCGACCGCGCGGTGCGCGCGAGGTGCGGCGCGCAGCGCAGGCCTTCATCGAGATGAAGGCGCGCGTCGAGCGCTCTATCGAGCAGCGCACCGCAATGCTCGCCGGCGTGTCGCATGATCTGCGCACCATCCTGACCCGCTTCAAGCTCGAGCTCGCCTTGATCGGCGAAGGCCCCGAGATCGACGCGATGCGCAAGGACGTCGACGAGATGTCGATGATGCTGGAAGATTACCTCGCCTTCGCGCGTGGCGATTCCGGCGAGGTCGCGCAACCGACCGACATGGCGATGGCGCTGGAGGAACTGCGCAGCGACGCCGAGCGCCACGGCCATGTCGCGACCGTCGCGTTCCACGGCCTGCCGGTCGTCACGGTGAAGCCGGCCTCGTTCAAGCGCTGCCTCGCCAACCTCGTCTCCAACGCGGCGCGCCACGCCAACACGATCTCGATCACCGGTCAGCGCGACCACCGCTATCCCAACATCACGGTCGACGACGACGGGCCCGGCATTCCCGCCAACATGCGCGAGGAAGTATTCAAGCCTTTCCTGCGGCTCGACGATGCCCGCAACCAGGATGAGGGCGGCAGCGGGCTCGGACTTGCGATCGCCCGCGACATCACGCGCTCGCATGGCGGCGACATCATGCTCGGCGACAGCCCGATGGGCGGCCTGCGCGCCACGGTGCGGGTGCCGGTGTAACTACCAGCGATAAGACAAGGTCCCGATCACCTGACGCCGTTCGCCGGCATAGCAGTAGCCGGACTGGCGGGTTGGGAAATGGGTGTCGAACAGATTGGTCGCGTTCACGCGCGCGGTGGCGCCGAGCAAGCGCCGGTCGAGCTTGCCGAGATCGTAGTCGATCACCGCATCGAACAGGGCGAATGCGCTGCGCCTACTTCTGCTTGGGCAGCAGGCCCTTCAGCTTTTCCATGTCCTTGACGTTCATCTTCATGCCGCCGGGCATGATGATGTCACCGGGCTTCTGGTCTGCCTTGCAGGCGCCGAGCCATTTCGCCTCGATGGTCATCGTGGTGTCGCGCGAGCCGGCCGCGCCGCCCTCGGCATGCGAGGTGCTCTTGACCGTGTAGGCGGAATTGAAATCGCCGACGATCTCGGCATGGCTCTTCATCGTCATGCCGGCCACGCTGCACACGCTGTCGCTGACATAGCCGGTCGCGGTCTTCTGGATATCCTGCTTGGCGCAGACTTCCTTGGCCATCGGCGAGGCCGCCGCGCTCATCTCCTTGTCGGTGGTCTCGTCGGTGCAGTGCTGCATGGTGATTTCCGGCATCGGCCCGCCGGTCCGCACCATCTTCATCTCCCACAGGCCGGCCTTGCGAACGGGCAGGTCGACGGCGCTTGCGGCGCCAGCGGACAGGACAAGGCACACGGCAGAACCAATCAAGGCAAGCTGTCGGGTCATGCGGCTGGCTCCCGGCTGAACGATCGAAAGATTTGGAGCGCGCTCAGTAGAGCGTGCGAACCGGCCTCTGGGCCGAGCCGTAGGGTACCCAGCGGCAGGCGAAAGAGATGTAGCCGCCCGGATAGCGCTGCACCGCGAGGAATTTGACGACCTTGCCGTAGGAAGCGCAGTGATCGACGGCCAGCTGCCGGGCGTCGGTCTGGGCCGCCAGCGTGTAAGCGATGATACCGCCCGTATCATTGCCCTTGAACGGCGGCACCGGCTGCATCCAGTCGGCTTGCGCCGGACCAACGGCCAGCATCCCGCAAACGGCAACCAGGCACGCGGCCAATTTCCTTCGCATCGCAGACTCCATTTCGCTTGAAGCCAACATAGAGTGCCCCGGCGACCGTGAAAAGAACGAGCCGGCCACCAGCGGTGGACTTCTCGGCAGGTGTTGCCGCGCTGCACTTGACCTTGTCGGGGCTTCACGGCACCGTCCGCCGGATCGGACAATCGGGTGGATTCCCATGCGCAACCTGTTCAACTCCCGCGACAAACTCGGCCACACGCTTGGCCTCGGCGCCGCACTCGTGGTCGGCATGCTGGCTTTCGGGGGGACGGCCCAGGCCGCAAATCCGTTCGAATTGAATTTCTGGCTGTCCGGCCCGCGCTATGACGGCAATGTGGCGCCCTGCGAAAGGGCGCTCTCGACCATCAGCGATCAATTCCATGAAAAGGAAGCCACCTTCTGGAATTCGCCGCTCGTGATCACCGGCTACAACCGGATTCACGAAACCGCGTTCCGTCCCTGGCAGTCCGACAACATTCCGCGCCGCTATTGCTCGGGCGATGCGATGCTGAGCGACGGCAAGGTGCGCAAGGTGCACTATTCGATCATCGAGGACGGCGGCTTTGCCGGCCTCAGCCAGGGTGTCGAATGGTGCGTGAGCGGGCTTGACCGCAACTGGGCCTACAACCCGTCCTGCAAGGCCGCCCGGCCCTGATTTCCTGACCGGATTGATACAGCAGAAGCCGCCGCCATCGAGACGGCGGCTTTTGTTCTTGAAATGTTCCAGATGCCTGCTAGGCTCCGGGCGGTCGAGTATAGGGGGCGCGTTGATGGCTCGGTTCGTCACTATTTCCCGATTTCTGATTTTGTTTGCCTTCGTTCTGTGTGGTGCGGTCGGGGCCTCGGCCCAGGATCGCCGCCAGAATGCGCCCGGTGAGTTCGACTTCTATGTGCTGTCGCTGTCATGGTCGCCCTCGTTCTGCGAGGCGGCGAGCGAGCGCGGCAACAATGGCCGCGGCACCCAGGCGCAGTGCGGCGGACGGCCCTACTCGTTCGTGGTGCACGGCCTGTGGCCGCAATATGAGCGGGGCTTTCCGGAATACTGCCAGCGGCCCTCGCCGCGCCTTGCGCGCAACATCATGACCTCGATGCTCGACCTGATGCCGGCGCCCGGACTGATCTACAACGAGTGGGACAAGCACGGCACCTGCTCGGGACTCGGCGAGCGCGCCTATTTCGAAGCCATCCGCAAGGCCCGTGCCGCGGTGAAGATTCCCGAGGAATTCCTGCAATTGACGGAGCCGAAGACGATCGCGCCGGACGAGCTGGAGACGGCGTTCGTCAAGGCCAATCCGGGGCTCAGCAACTCCGCGATCTCGGTGACCTGCGACAGCAAGCGGCTCAGCGAGGTGCGGATCTGCCTCAGCAAGGATCTGCAATTCCGCTCCTGCGAGGAAATCGATCGCCGCGCCTGCCGCCGCGATCAGGTGCTGATGCCGCCGGTCCGCGGCGGCTGAAACCCTCCGCGTCACGGCCGGCGAATACGCGCCGCGCGAATGCGCGCGGATAGCCCTGCCACCTGCACTGTTACGAAACATGCGCGATAGAGCGTCAATGCTTGGGACAAGCCCGGGCATGACGAAGTACAACATGCGTACCCTCTGGAGCGCAGCACGATAGCAGCATGAACTACCGTCACGCCTTTCATGCCGGCAACTTTGCCGACGTCATCAAGCACATCGTGCTGGTGCGCATGCTCACCTACTTGCAGGACAAGCCGGCACCGTTCCGCGTCATCGACACTCATGCCGGCGCCGGACTCTATGATCTGACGTCGAGCGAGGCGCAGCGCGGCGGCGAATGGCTCACCGGCATCGCGCGACTGATGCAGGCGCGACTCTCCGACGAGGCGCTGCCGCTGATCGCGCCGTATCTCGATATCGTCAGGGCATTCAATCCGCGAGGCGAGCTGAAGGCCTATCCCGGCTCGCCGCTGATCGCGCGAGCGCTGATGCGTCCGCAAGACCGCCTCACCGCTTGCGAGATCGAACCGACGGCGCGCAAGCAGCTGATCGATGCGCTGCGGCGCGACGCGCAGGCACGTGTCGTCGATCTCGACGGCTGGACGGCGCTGCCGGCGTTCGTGCCGCCGAACGAGCGGCGTGGCCTTGTGCTGATCGATCCGCCGTTCGAAGCAAAGGACGAGTTCGAGCGGCTGACCCGTGCTTTCACGGAAGCATTTACGAAGTGGCCGACCGGCGCATATCTTTTGTGGTACCCCGTAAAAACCCGGAGGGCCACCGACGAGCTCGCGCGCAGCGTCGCTGCTGCTGCTGCAAGCAGTCGGCCTGCCGGCAAATGCTTGCGGTTGGAATTCAGTGTGGCGCCGCAAGAAGCAGGCGCTGGCCTCGTTTCCACCGGGCTTTTGATAGTGAATCCGCCGTGGACGCTTGCGAACGAGCTGAAGATCATCCTGCCCGAACTCGAGAAGCCGCTCGGTCAAGGCGGCGCGGCGCGCTTCAGATTAGAGACGCCTAAACATTGATCGACAGCTCCCACTGAAAAGTTCGATTTGAGCGTAGGCAATTTGCGCGGAACCGTATTATGCTCATCCTGTTACGACTGGCTTTACGTTCCGCTTCCGCGAATGGTTGCGGCGGAGTGACAAGGCCGAAATAAAATCCAGGCAGACCGGCGGCGTGACGCCGGCCTGTTCAGGTGGCCAAGCTTCCGACAAGCGAATGTCGGTCAACCGCTACGCGGCGTGCGCGTAGCGGTGGAGCAATACGGGGGAGGAGTTTTCCCGATGGCCATGACTGGGACAGTCAAGTTCTTCAACGGAGAGCGTGGCTACGGCTTCATCAAGCCTGATGATGGCGGCCGCGATGTGTTCGTTCACATCACAGCCGTCGAGCGTGCAGGATTGAAGGACCTGACTGAAGGACAGCGCATTACGTTCGAGGTTGAACCGGACAAGAAGGGCAAGGGCCCGAAAGCCGTCAACCTGGTGGTTTCATGACGAGTGCTCGCGGTGCGCGGCTCGTGATTGACGCCAAGTGAAGCGTTGCGTGTGAGTTGACTGCCCAGCGCGCAGCTCGCGCTCGCTGCATGACCGCCTGCATGATGCGGACGCGACTGGCCGTGCCGCATGTCCAAGGCCTGCGGCCCACCGAGTGGATTCGCAGACGCTGCGGCGTGCATGCTCCGCTGCGCGCGACGCGTCGTATCATCCGCACAAAGAAAAACCCGGCCGCGCGAGGCGCAGCCGGGAGTTGATATCAGACGTCTTCTTGTTCTCAGAAGTGATAGTTGATGCCGGCGCGAACCAGGCTGAAGCTGTAGCCGTTCGACGCGCCGCCGGTGATGGTGAAGTTGCTGTTGGCGAGATCGACGTAAAGGTACTCGATCTTGGCGCTCCAGTGCGGGGCGAAGCCCATTTCGGCGCCGGCGCCGACGGTGAAGCCCGCGTTGGTGTGCGACTCCGTGATGCCGAACGTCTCGCCGCGCAGTTCGCCGAAGGCGAGACCGCCGGTCGCGTAGAACAGTACGTTGTTGACCGCATAGCCGGCGCGGCCGCGCACCGTGCCGAACCACGGGTTGGAGAACTTCCACGGCGCGAACCGGTCGTCCGCAGTGGTGCCCTGGATATCGGCTTCGATACCGAACACCCACGGGGAGCCGTTCTGGAAATTGTAGCCGGCCTGCACGCCGCCGACGAAGCCGGACGGCTTGGTCGGGTTGTTCTCGACCGAACCCCAGCCGTAGCCGAGGTTGCCGCCGAGATAGGGGCCGGCCCAGCTGTAGGCATTGAGCGGCTGGTAGACGGTATAGGGCGAGCCGTAATTGAGGTCGGCCGACGCCGCCGAGGTCGTCCAGCCTGCGACGATCAGTGCCAGCGCACGCGCTACAAACCGGGTCATTGGTACTCTCCACACGCAACTGCCGCAGCCCGCTGGCCAAGGCCGGCGTGGTTACGGAATTCCACTTTTTTCGCTAAGCTTTATCGAGAGTTTTAAGTTAAGGAGCTGTTAAGCCCGGTTACCGGCCCGCTCATCAGTCTTAACAATGCGTTACCCGTCGGCTCCGGCGGCCGCGCAGCGCCTATAACCTCCTGCAATCGGGATCGTTTTCCAGTGCCGCCAACGCTGGCGAGCTGTCCCCCAAGCGCTTAGTTTACGGCCCATGGTTCACGATTCTCCTGAGCGCCCGACGCCGGCCCCCAAGACTGACCTCAAGACCGACCTCAAGGCTCGGCGCGGTTCAAAGTCCGACCTGCCACAGGACGACCTGACGCTCGACACAAGCGACGTCGATCCCGAGACCTCCGCCGCCGAGGAGGAGGAGGACGGACGCCTTCCCGAGGCTCAGGATGACACCTCCGAGGCGATCGCCGAGGGGACGTTGTCGGTCGGGCATGCCGCGATCGAGAACGCGGTCCGCCTCGCGCCGACCTCGCCCGGCGTCTACCGCATGCTCAACGCCGGCAACGACGTGCTCTATGTCGGCAAGGCGAAGAACGTCAAAAAGCGTCTGTCGTCCTATGCGCGGGCCAACGCACCGCTGCCGGCGCGCATCCTGCGCATGATCGCGGCAACCACGCATGTCGAGATCGTCTCGACCATGACCGAGACCGAGGCGCTGCTGCTCGAAGCCAATCTGATCAAGCAGCTCCGCCCGCGCTTCAACGTGCAGCTGCGCGACGACAAATCGTTTCCCTATATTCTGATCACCGGCGACCATTGGGCGCCGCAGATCCTCAAGCATCGCGGCGCGCAGTCGCGCCCTGGACGCTATTTCGGTCCGTTCGCCAACGCCGGCGCGGTCAACCGCACCATCACGGCGCTGCAGCGCGCGTTCCTGATCCGCTCCTGCACCGACGGCTTCTTCGAAAGCCGCAGCCGCCCCTGCCTGCTCTATCAGATCAAGCGCTGCTCCGGCCCCTGCACGCGCGAGATCGATTTCCCCGGTTACGGCGAGCTGGTGCGCGAGGCGACCGAATTCCTCTCCGGCCGCAGCCACGCGGTAAAGGAGCTGCTCGCGGCCGAGATGGAAAAGGCTTCCGGCGAGCTCGAGTTCGAAACCGCAGCGCTGTACCGCGACCGTCTCGCGGCGCTGTCGGCGATCCAGTCGCAGCAGGGCATCAATCCGCGCACGGTCGAAGAGGCCGATGTGTTCGCCATCCACCAGGAAGGCGGCTATTCCTGCGTCGAGGTGTTCTTCTTCCGCACCGGCCAGAACTGGGGCAACCGCGCCTATTTCCCGAAGGCCGAGAAGACCTTCACGCCGGAGGAGGTGCTGTCCTCGTTCCTCGCGCAGTTTTACGACGACAAGCCGCCGCCGAAGCTGATCCTGCTGTCGCACGAGATCGAGGAGAGCGCGCTGCTCGCCGACGCGCTGTCGGTGAAGGCCGGATCCAAGGTCGAAGTCTCCGTGCCCAAGCGCGGCGAGAAGAAGGAGCTGATCGGGCACGCACTGACCAACGCGCGCGAGGCACTCGGCCGCAAGCTCGCCGATACCGCAACCCAAAGCCGGCTGCTGGAGGGCATGGTCACGACGCTCGGCCTGCGGCATACGCCGAAGCGCATCGAGGTCTACGACAACAGCCACATCCAGGGCACCAACGCGGTCGGCGCGATGATCGTGGCGGGACCCGACGGGTTCATGAAGAACCAGTACCGCAAGTTCAACATCAAGTCCGAAGGGCTGACGCCCGGCGACGACTACGGGATGATGCGCGAGGTGCTGGAGCGCCGCTTCAAGCGGCTGCTGAAGCCGCCGGAGGGCGAGGCTGCCAAGGCGAAGGACAACGACAAGGCGGACGACGATTCGTTCCCGCAATGGCCCGATCTCGTCATCATCGACGGCGGCCGCGGCCAGCTCAACGCGGTCCGGGAGATTTTCGAGAAGCTCGGGCTGGCCCGGGTCTCGCTGATGGCGGTGGCCAAGGGACCGGAGCGCGATGCGGGGCGGGAAACCCTGTTCATGCCGGACCGCGAGGCCATCAAGCTGGAGCCGCGGGACCCGGTGCTCTATTTCATCCAGCGGCTGCGCGACGAGGCCCTTCGCTTCGTGATCGGCGCGCACCGCGAGCGGCGCAAGGAGGGACTCCGCGAGGTCGGCCTCGCCGAGGCCCCGGGGAGCGGCACGGCGG
>NZ_VKHP01000632.1 GCF_010811875.1 Bradyrhizobium uaiense | reverse complement strand
AAGCGGTCGATTTTTTTGACGAGGTCGGCGGTGGAATCGAATGATCCGCGCCGGATTGCGCGTTGGGTGATGAGGGCGAAGAAGCGTTCGACCTGGTTAAGCCAGGAGGCATAGGTTGGCGTGAAGTGAATGTGCCAACGCGGACGTCGGGCGAGCCAGGTCCTGACCTTGGGATGCTTGTGGGTGGCGTAGTTGTCGACGACGAGATGGATGTCCAGTTGAGGCGGCACGTTAGCTTCGATGTGACGCAGGAAGGCGAGGAACTCCTGGTGACGATGCCGGGGTTTGCATTGAGCGATGATTGCGCCGTCGAGCACGTTGAGGGCGGCGAACAG
>NZ_VKHP01000631.1 GCF_010811875.1 Bradyrhizobium uaiense | reverse complement strand
GCGGAAGTCGATGCTCTTCCAGATCGACGGCAGCGTCGAAACCTGCGCGATGACCGAGCACACCAGCACCAGCGGCACCGCAAGCGTCGGCGGCAGCACATAGAGCCAGATGCCGAGCGCCATCAGCGCGGTGCCGAAGCCGGCGAGACCGGAGACGAAACCGCCGGCAAGCGCGCCGAAGAACAGGATCGCGTAGCTCGCCGGGGTCATCCTCATCTCGTTCTTATGATCGTTGCCGGGACGTTTACACGACGATGGCCGCGGGTACACTTCAAAATCGGCGCTCATCAACGATAATCGGAATGGAAGCATCCCATGACTGCGAACCCGCAAAAAACCTTT
>NZ_VKHP01000630.1 GCF_010811875.1 Bradyrhizobium uaiense | reverse complement strand
GCACCCGCGTCAGCCGCTCCGGCATGAACACGTCCTGCACCCGCGAGATCGGCAAGCCGAACAGCTGGCCGCCGATCACGGCGGTGACGTATTCGGCCATCGCGCCTTCACTGGTCTCGGTCTTGCTGGTCATCACTTCGTTTCCTTGCATCCGGTCATGCCGCGCGGCGCAGTTCGGCGGTCTGCTCTTTCAGCGCCGCGATCAGCCCGGGACGATCAAACTTGGCGACATAGTCGTGGAAGCCGGCCTGCCGGCCGCGCTCGATCGCCGCCGGCGACACCATCGCCGACAGCGCGATGATCGGCAGCCCGACCAGATTGTGGTCCGAGCGGATGTTCTCGGCGA
>NZ_VKHP01000629.1 GCF_010811875.1 Bradyrhizobium uaiense | reverse complement strand
GCACCCGCGTCAGCCGCTCCGGCATGAACACGTCCTGCACCCGCGAGATCGGCAAGCCGAACAGCTGGCCGCCGATCACGGCGGTGACGTATTCGGCCATCGCGCCTTCACTGGTCTCGGTCTTGCTCGTCATCGATCCGTTTCCTTGCATCCGGTCATGCCGCGCGGCGCAGTTCGGCGGTCTGCTCTTTCAGCGCCGCGATCAGCCCGGGACGGTCGAACTTGGCGACATAGTCGTGGAAGCCGGCCTGCCGGCCGCGCTCGATCGCCGCCGGCGACACCATCGCCGACAGCGCGATGATCGGCAGCCCGACCAGATTGTGGTCCGAGCGGATGTTCTCGGCGA
>NZ_VKHP01000628.1 GCF_010811875.1 Bradyrhizobium uaiense | reverse complement strand
CCGCCGCGTCGCGCCAGCGGGGGTCGGACAGGAAACTCATCCCGCGCTTGCTCCCGCCAGCACGGCGTTCAGCCGCTCGGCCTGCCGCTTGGGCGTGCTCAACAGCTCCGCCACATAGGGCTCGTTGTTGTTTGACAGCTCGGCCGGCTGGCCTTGCGCCACAACCCGTCCAGCCCGCATCACCGCGATGCGATCGGCAAGCAGCAAGGCCGCCGTCATGTCGTGAGTGACCATTACCGTGGTCAAGGCGAGCCTGCGATGCAGGGCGCGATACTCATCGCCGAGGGTGTCGCGGGTCAGCGGATCGAGCGCGCCGAAGGGTTCGTCCATCAGCATGATACGAGGACGGGCGG
>NZ_VKHP01000627.1 GCF_010811875.1 Bradyrhizobium uaiense | reverse complement strand
GCTTCGCCGCGCAGGGTTTCGAATATCTCCACGTCGTCGATCTCGACGGCGCCTTCGCCGGCAAGCCGATGAATGCGCATGCGGTGGAGGCGATGCTGAAAGCCGTCACCATGCCGGTGCAGCTCGGCGGCGGCATCCGCGACCTCAAGACTATCGAGGCCTGGCTCGACAAGGGCATCACGCGCGTCATCATCGGCACCGCGGCGGTGCGCGATCCTGAACTGGTGAAGGGCGCGGCGAAGCAATTCCCCGGCCGTGTGGCCGTCGGCCTCGATGCACGCGACGGCAAGGTCGCGGTCGAGGGCTGGGCCGAGACCTCGCATGTGACCGCGCTCGAGATCGCTGAGCGATTCGAGGA
>NZ_VKHP01000626.1 GCF_010811875.1 Bradyrhizobium uaiense | reverse complement strand
GAGCGCATGAACCGGACCATCAAGGAAGCGACCGTCCAACGCTATCACTACGATCGACACCATCAGCTCGAAGCTCACCTGGCCGACTTCATCAGCGCCTACAACTACGCCAGACGGCTGAAAACCCTGAAGGGCCTCACGCCTTACGAATACATCTGCAAATGCTGGACTTCCCAGCCTGAACGATTCAAACTCAATCCGCTCCAGAAAATGCCGGGACTAAACACCTAGTGCATCCATAGAACAATGGCAGCGAGAGTGACGACGGCCCGGTAATTCCGGGCCGTTTTTTCGAAGCGGGTTGCGACACGTCGGAACTGCTTGAGCTTTGAGAAGCAGCATTCGACGAGATGACGCTG
>NZ_VKHP01000625.1 GCF_010811875.1 Bradyrhizobium uaiense | reverse complement strand
AGGTCCTGACCACCAATGCGTTAAGGTCATTCGCGCTGTTTAGCGCTCGATCCGACCAGAGGCCCGTCGCCGGCCAGATCGTCATGTACAAAAGCTTCAAATTCTGCGCCTCGAGGGCTTTCTCATATAGTGGCCGTGCCCTTGTATTCAAAGCGCGCGCAACTTCGAACGATTGCACCAGGAATGGCAATGTCGGCAAACCAAAAACGGGATCAGCTTTTTCCAGTGAGGCTGCAAATGCATCACCGCCTGTGACCCGACCATCGCGAGCTGCGCCGATCATCTCAGCTGAAGAGATTTTCAGCTCGTTGTCGAAAGACGTCCTTACCGTGACGAAGCCATTTGTGTGTGCTGATATGAGC
>NZ_VKHP01000624.1 GCF_010811875.1 Bradyrhizobium uaiense | reverse complement strand
TCAAGCTCGATGCCGCGGCGTTCGGCGCGACTAACGCGATCTCGATCGATTACGCGGTCATGGAGAAGACGGCGCATGCCGCGGTGGTGCCGGTGGCGTGCGGCTGGTCCGACATCGGCTCGTGGCGTCAGGTCTGGGAGCTCTCCGACAAGGACGGCCTGGGCAACGCAGCGCGCGGCGCGGCCGTGTTCGAGGACTCCCGCAATTGCAACGTTTCGACCGACCGGGCGCTGGTTGCGCTCGAAGGCGTCGACGATCTCGTCGTGGTCGCGACCCAGGACGCCGTGCTGGTGTCACGCCAGAAGGACGCCAACGGGCTGAAGCGACTGGTCGCGAAACTGAAAGTCGCCGCGCCCGAGGTGA
>NZ_VKHP01000623.1 GCF_010811875.1 Bradyrhizobium uaiense | reverse complement strand
TTGGTGGTGATCTCGACGGTGAAGTCGTCGATCTTGGCGTAGCTGGCAACCGAGGGCAGGCGGGTCTTGACCTGCGCGCTCTGACGCTTGTCGAATTGCGGTGCCTTGTCGTTCAGCACCTTGTCGAGATTCCAGATCACGGCATCGGCATTGAACGTCGAGCCGTCGTGAAAGGTGACGCCGGGACGCAGCTTGAATACCCACTTGGTCTTGTCGGCATCGTCGACCTTCCATTCGGTCGCCAGGCCCGGGATCAGCGCGCTCGCCTTGTCCGACGACGACAGGTCCCACATCGTCAGCGCGTCGTACATCGTAAGCCCGGTGAAGCGGTTGCCCTCAAAACCCTGGTCGGGCTGGCCGAGCGTGCGCG
>NZ_VKHP01000062.1 GCF_010811875.1 Bradyrhizobium uaiense | reverse complement strand
CTGATCCGCGGAGGGCATTATGGCCAGCGGTCATGGGTACCGCGTCAACAGGCCGAACACATGGCTGCTCCGACCAATGCTGCAAAGTGAAGATTCTCCTTGCCAACCCGGAGCCGTCCACACATGGGCCCAAAGCCGACCGGTCGGCCTCTGGCGCCGCCGGTCCAGTCCGCGCGTGCGCGTCAGACGTTGTTCGCGACCTTCCGTGTCCGCGTCGGTCCGGCGCCGGCGATCGCCGGCTTGATATTCCACACTGCGCGCACGCTTGCGAAGGCGTGGGCGATCACCGGCTCGTGGCGGCGGGTGGCGAGGGTGGCGAAGGAGAGATCGCAGGTGAGCTTCACCTTGTCGGCGACGACGAACTGATGCGGGCGCGCCATCCGGGTCGCCAGCACATTGTCGCGCGCGAGGCTGAGGCACAGGCCGGATTCGACGAAGTCGATCATCGCCTCTTCCTGGTCGGTATAGCCGACACGCTTCGGAAGGGCGCCGAGCGGGCGGAAGATGTCGTCGAGCATCCGCCGGTGGCCGGAATGCGGCGGTGTCGCCAGCCAGGGCATCTCGGCGAGCTCCGCCCAGCCCTTGCCGATCACCCGGTCCCGCCAGCCGATCGGTGCGATGACGCGGTAGTCGTAGCTGAGTAGCGGCGCCAGCTGGTAGCGGCCGTCGGCGATGGTCCGCTCGGCGAAGCTGTGATGGACGAGCTGCTCCGGCGGCGTGGCGTCGATATAGAAGCCGACGTCGAGTTCGCCCCTGCCGATCTGCGCCAGCACGTCGTCGCTCACGCCATGGCGCAGGAAGACCTCGGTGCGTTGCGAGGACATCGCAAGGCTGCGCACGAACGGTCCGAGCCGGGTGAATTCGGGATCGAGGATGGTGCCGACGCGCAGCGTGCCGCGCTGCGCCTCGTTCAGCGAATCCGCCATCGCCTTGAAGTCGGATGCCGCCGTCACCGCCCGGTGCGCCAGCGGCAACAGTCCCGCGCCGGCCTCGGTCAGCGTGAATCCGCTCGGTGTGCGATTGAACAGCTGCAGTCCGGTGCTTTCCTCCAGCGCCTTCAGTTGCAGGCTGACCGCGGGCTGGGTCAGTTTCAGCATCGCGGCGGCACGCGACACGGTGCCTTCACGGGCAACCGTGATGAAGCAACGCAAGGCCTGGGTACGGGGAAGCTCGGTCATCGTGTGTGCTTATAGCACACTTTTTTTGAGTGCATCCGACCTGCGTCGTGCATTGTCGTGTAATTATAATACAACCATTGCGAGAAGTCAGGATGGTCGCCACGCGATCATGCCTTCGGTCCGCGCGCGCACCTCCGGCGAGGCGAGGCAGGTCGCGACCGCTTCATAGCCGGGTGCGCCGGGTACCGGCCTGACGCAGATCGGCCGGCTGTGATTGGCGGGGCACAGGATGATCACTTCGTCGTCGCCGACAGCGTCGAGGTCCAGGATCGCGTTGGAGCGTGTCAGGAAGAACAGCGGCCGGGCCTCCGGCCCGCGACGGCGCAGAAACGCGATCATGGCTTCCTGGCTGGCCGCGTCGAGCCCCTGTTCGAGCATGTCGATCACGAGGATCGCACCGTCGCAGGCCTCGATGGCCGCGAGCAGGGTGGTCAGCGCGGTCGAGTCCATTGCGCCGCCGGCCCGGAGGACGGCAAGGCTCGCTTCGACCCGTGCGTTGTGCGCCGGGTCGGCATCGAGGCGCGCGCGAACGGCCGCGCCGCCGTCGGCTGTGCGGTCCAGCCCCACGAAGCTGGCCTCGGGCAGTGTCTCCGCGAGGCGCTGTGCGAGGCGCGTCTTGCCGCTGCCGAGCGGGCCGACGATGTAGTTCAGCGGCTTGATGTCGCGCAGCTCGAAGCGCTCACCGCCCCACGGCCACGGCAGATCGAACGCGACGCCGACCGCCGGCCGCGTCCTCACCGCGCCGATGACGTCGCGGGTCGCGGGCATCTTGCCGCAGCCGAGGTCGGTGCGCAGCCGGCGCACCCTGGCGATGCTGTCGCCACAGTGACGAATGCGGGCTTCGAGCGTGGCCTCGTGCGCGGCCAGCACACGGCCGAGCATCACGGCGTCGCCGCTCAGGATCCGCGCCACCTCGCCGACGCTGAGGCCGAGCGCGCGCAGCTCGACGATCTCGGCGCAGCGCGCCATCTCGGCCGCACCATAGGCGCGCCATCCCGCCGGCGTGCGGCCGGGTGCGATCAGGCCGCGCTCCTCGTAGAGGCGCAGCGCTTTCGCGGAGATACCGAGCTGCCTGGCAGCTTCGGACGGGCTGAGGAAACGGGCGGCAGCAGCATTCATCGAATCACCTCGCATTGTCTGACCGCGCCTCTTATGGAGGCGGCCGCAGGGGCAAGGTCAAGCGGGAAGGGTGGTGTGATCTCCATTGTCGACAGTGAGGTGACCACGCTGGTCTGGCTCCCTCCCCCCTTGCGGGGGAGGGCTGGGGAGAGGGGTGGCCCCGGGCGAGATGATCGACGAGTGCGTCGCTCTCGAATTTGGTTCGCTGGTCGCAGACGGAATACGGCGAGTGCACGTCGTGTGGCACCCCTCTCCCTAACCCTCTCCCGCAAGGGGAGAGGGAACCCTGCCGCCAGCGGCTCCCTCACGCGCGCATGCCACTTGATTCACAAGCCGTGCAACGAACTCGGTGTCGTCCTGGCGAGCGCCATGCACCGATCACAGCCACCCTCACTCCAGATGGTTCACCTTCGCCACCCAGGCGCGGACGTCGGTCAGCACGGCGGGCAGCACGGCCTTGACCTCCTGCACGTTCATGCCGGGCTTGATGCGGGGGTCGTAGAGCAGATTGAGCAGATATTGGTCGTAGACGTCGAAGAAGCCCATCGAGACGCTGTCGTTGAACATGGTCCACGGCACCGTCGCAGTATCGTTGATCGGGCCGAGCGACTGCAACAGCTCCTCATAGGCGCAGTCGAGGAAGACGAAATCGCCATTGTCGACGGTGAGGATCACGTCGGAATGCTCGATCTCGTATTTCTCGTTCTTGCGGAAGCCGGACAGGCATTGCGGATCGAGCGAGGAGCGGATCTCCTTGGCGCGCTCCTGGCCGTAGAAGGTCGCGATCGTGCGGTACAGCTCGCGATCGCGCACCAGCTTGACCACGACACTGGCCGCATCCTTGTCGTCGGTCATCGCGATGTCGAGATGCTGCACCTTCGCGCCGATGTCGGCGATGACCTTGGCGAGCTGGGCCTTGCGGTCGGCGCGGCTGCCGTCGGCGAACACGCGCACCGGGCTGTCGTATTTGCGGATGCGGTCCACCCGTCCGGCGAGATGGTATTCGGCACCGAACGCGGTCTTCAGAAAGCCCTCGACGATCTCGGCGTCGGTGAAGACCTTCTTCTCGTGGCGCTGGCGCGCGGTGATTGCCGGTACTTCGGTGGCGGTTGCGGGTCTGGCGGCGTCAGCAAGGCAAGCGGCGAGCGCTGCGGCGACAACGAACAGGATCGAGAGGCGGGGCTGGGACATCATGACGACGCTGCCGCAAGGTTTGCGGCAGCGCAAGACGTGATCAAGGCGACGGGATCAGCGATCGTGCCGGATGGCCGCGGCCTGGTCCCGCTGAAATCGACGCGATCAGTTCTTCACCACCACGGTGGCGCCGACCGAGACGCGATTGTAGAGGTCGGTGACGTCTTCATTGGTCATGCGGAAGCAGCCCGACGAGACCGCCTGGCCGATCGTCTCGGGCTCGTTCGAGCCGTGAATCCGATAGAGCGTCGAGCCGAGATACATCGCGCGCGCGCCGAGCGGGTTCTCGATGCCGCCGGCCATATGGCGCGGCAGATCGGGGCGGCGGCGCAGCATGTCCGACGGCGGCGTCCAGGACGGCCATTCCTTTTTGGCGGAGATGCGGTGGACACCGCCCCAACGGAAGCCGTCGCGGCCGACGCCGATGCCGTAGCGCAGCGCTTGGCCGTTCGCGAGCACCAGATAGAGCCGGCGTTCGGCCGTGTTCACCACGATGGTGCCGGGGGCGTAATTGGTCGGGTAGTTGACAGTGGTACGCGGGATCGGGCTTGCGCCCCCGCCGCCGAAGAAGCTCGAGGCGTCGGACTGGTAGCCCCGGGAGTCGAAGAACTGGGCGTGGGCCTGGCCGGCGCCAGCCAGGATCGTGAGCGCGGCAAACATCAAGGCAATCGGGCGCATGGCCGTCCCCTCGCGAACAATCAAATATGCAGCCAGAGAGGCCACAATTGCCGGCGTTTCGCAAGCGACGAACCCGTGACTTCCGGCACTTTCGAACAACACGGTTTAAAAAGGCAACAGTTCGCAAGCGATACCTGCATTGTCCGGCCAAGCCTTTGACGAAGCGGATGAAGAATGGTTGATCTGGAGCGACCTCAAGAACATCTCGAAATGGGAGCGAGAGCATGAACGGTGCGGAAAGTCTGGTGCGGACATTGGTCGCGGGCGGCGTAGATGTCTGTTTCACCAATCCGGGCACCTCGGAGATGCATTTCGTCGCGGCGCTGGACAAGGTCCCGGGCATGCGCTGCGTGCTCGGCCTGTTCGAGGGCATCGTCACCGGTGCGGCCGACGGTTATTTCCGCATGAAGGGAACGCCGGCCTCGACGCTGCTGCATCTCGGGCCAGGTCTTGCCAACGGCCTTGCCAATCTGCACAACGCCAAGAAGGCGCATTCCGGCATCGTCAACATCGTCGGCCAGCACGCCACCTACCACATCGGCTACAACGCGCCGCTGACCTCCGACATCGAGGGCCTGGCCCGGCCGATGTCGTCCTGGGTGCGCACCTCGCCGGACGCCAAGTCGGTTGCGGCCGACGGCGCCGCCGCGATCGCCGCGGCCAAGAGCGCGCCGCCGCAGATCGCAACCCTGATCCTGCCGGCCGACACCGCCTGGAACGAGGCCGACGGTATCGCTGAAGTGCCGGTGGACGCGCAACGCCCGAGCTACTCGCCGCAGGCGGTCGACACCGCGGCGAAAATCCTGCACGGCGATGCCGCGCATACCCTGCTGCTGGTTACCGGCAGCGCGCTGACCGAGCACGGGCTGGCGCTCGCCGAGCGCATCGCCGGCAAGACCGGCTGCACCGTGATGGGCCAGACCTATCACCCGCGCATGGCGCGCGGCCGCGGCCGCTTCTCGGTCAACCGGATTCCCTATGTGATCGAGCAGGCGCTGCCGATCCTGAAGAATTTCCGTCACATCGTGCTGGTTGAAGCCAACGATCCGGTGGCGTTCTTCGCCTATCCGAACAAGCCGAGCATGCTGAAGGCGGAAGGCTGCCAGGTCCATCGCATGACCGCCTGGGGCGAGAATTCGGTCGCAGCGCTCGAGGCGCTCGCCAATGCGCTGCATGCCACGGCGCAAGACGTCAAGCCGCAGCAGCACCCGGAACTTGTGAAGCCGACCGGCGCGCTCAACCACGCCACGATCGCGCAGGCGATTGCGTGCGCGATCCCCGAGAACGCCATCATGGTGGACGAATCGGTCACCACCGGGCGTGGCTTCTTTCCGCCGACCGCGGGCGCTGCGCCGCATGACTGGTTGCAGAACATGGGCGGCTCGATCGGCTTCTCGACGCCGGTCGCAACCGGCGCCGCGATCGCCTGTCCGGACCGCAAGGTGATCTGCATGGTCGGCGACGGCAGCGCGATGTACACGATCCAGTCGCTATGGACGCAGGCGCGCGAAGGGCTCAATGTCGTGACCATCGTGTTCGCCAACCGCATCTACCAGATC
The DNA here is from genome assembly GCF_010811875.1 of Bradyrhizobium uaiense. Classification (GTDB taxonomy): domain Bacteria; phylum Pseudomonadota; class Alphaproteobacteria; order Rhizobiales; family Xanthobacteraceae; genus Bradyrhizobium; species Bradyrhizobium uaiense. The sequence continues at coordinate 31,734 of NZ_VKHP01000062.1, read as the reverse complement.
CTGCGCGGCGAGTTCGACGGCGTCGGCGCCGGCGAGCCGGGCAAGCGCGCGCAGGACATGCTGAAGATCGATCGGCCGACGCTCGACTTCGTCGCGCTCGCGAAGGGCATGGGTGTGCCGGCGGTGGCTGTCACATCAGCGGACGAGTTCAACAAGGCGCTGGCGAATGCCGTCGCCGAGCCGGGCCCGCGGCTGATCGAAGTGCAGATGTAGGATCGCAATTTGAAGGCCGCGGCGGCGGCGGTCCAGTTCAAATCGGAGGCGCCAATGCAGACCGAGCTGAACAAGGTGATCGCCGCCGTCGGGGAGTTCTATGCGCAGGAGACGTTCCTGCTGGAGCGCGATCTCGGCGAGCGAACGCTTACTCACCGGCTGGCGGTCTATGTCGAGCGGCAGTTCTCCGGCTGGCAGGTCGACTGCAACTACGATCGGCTCGGCGAGCGCACGCTGCGGCTGCCGCGCGGCTCGGGAAGCTCGACCGATGACCATCTCGGCAAGTCGATCTATCCCGATATCGTCGTGCATCAGCGCGACATTCCGAACAATCTGCTCGCCATCGAGCTGCGCAAGGAGAGCAATCACCAGCCGCTCGACCACGACCAGCGCAAGCTGCAGGCGCTGACCGATCCGAATGTGTGGTTTGCCTATGCGATGGGCGTTCTGCTGATTGTCGGAGCAAACGGGGTGAGCTCTTCCGAGGTCTATGCCGGCGGAGCCATCGACGTCGCCACGTCGCGCTGGTTTGCGGAGCGGATCCGAGACAGCGGGCTTGCGGACAGGCGCGACGATGGCGTGCAGCGTTAAGCCTCATCGCTGAATCTTTCGGCGCATTGCAGTGATAGCCCGTTTGGATCATGCGCCGCCCCTGCATGCACGGCAGAAAAGAAGGCGCGGGAGGTGGAGCAATTCCTGGAGCTGGTGGTCAATTTTCAGAACGATCCGATGGCGGTGCGGATTATCGGCTCCGCGCCTCTTTCGCTCCCTCTCCCGCACTTCAATTCGCTGTCTCATGTCTCACGGCTTCAAGCGATCGGCGCAGCTGATCGCGACGTGACGGGCGGAGGCAGCATCCGCACCGAGCCAACAACGAGCCAATGAAAAGGCCGCCTTCGGGCGGCCTTTTCCGTGATCGTCAAGTCTGTGACTACCGAGTCCGTGGCCACCAAGCGCGATTGTTTCTGTTTATTGCTTGGCCGCGTCGTCGCCGGTTGCAGCAGCGCCTGCCTTGGCGCTTCCCTTGGCGCTCGATTTCTTGGCGGACTTCTTCGCCTTCTTCGGCGCCATCTTGGTCGCCTCGCCCTTGGTCGCCGTGTCACCGCTTTGCGCTGCGGGGGCCGGGCTGCCGCCTGCCTTGTCCTGCGCGAGTGCGGTGGACGAGATGAAGGCAAGAGCTGTAGCGGCGAGGATCAGTGTTCGCATCGGATAGTTCTCCCAAGTTGATTTCCAGCGCCCCTCAACGGGACAGAATGTCGCAGGTTCCGCGGTGTCGATCAGCAGTCCGTGAGTTGGGCGTGAACGGCGCAGCCGATGAGAGGTGGCGGAACCGGGAACCGCGAGCCGCGTTATGTCGCTGGGCAGGAGTTCCGAGGAGAGGCGCCATGCGCTGGCGATCAGTGACGGATACCACCAACACGGTGCTCGACACCGCCCCGGAGAACACATTCTACGCGGTGGGCTGGACGGTCAGCGGCGTGGCGACCCTGGCCACCATCGTCGCGGTCTGGATGTTCGGGATCTGAGGGCGACCGATCCGCGCCGGCAACCGGCTTGCCACCGCCGGCGCGCAACCGCGACCCGCGGCGGCCGGCTACTTCCGCAGAATGGCCAGCGCTTCCCGATAGAGCTGCGAGAAGCAGACCAGGAGCGCGCTCGACAGCAGGAACATCGCGATGCTGTCGTAATCGTCGGCCGTCGGCCAGGCGAACTCGAAATAGGGCGGCATGAACACCCACCACACGATCGGAACGGTGATGATCGTCGCGAAAGCGCCGGCCGGGGCGCCGCCCATCAGGCCGGCGATCAGGATCGCCGGCACGAAGCCCGCGAAATAGAACTGCATGCCGAAGCTCGCGAACATCTCCTGCGTCGCCGTGGCCAGCACCACGGCAAGCAGGGCGACGACGAACGTCGACAGCGACCAAGGTCGCAGCTTCAGAATGTAGTCATTGCCCTTGCGCATCGACACGTCCCGGCCTCCGCGAGTTCCGGAAGGTAGCCGAGGAGGCCTGTAAACAAAACCCCGTAGGACTCCGTGGGGCAGGGGTGGTGTGTGCGATGCAGTGAAAAGGAACCGTCCCGGTCAAGCCGCCGCCGCATTGTCACGCTTATTGCATCGCGGCAGGGTGATTGTGGGACAACACAATGCTGGAAATTCTGATTGTCGTTCTCGTCACCGGGATCGGGTTCGTAGCCGGGTATGGCGTCCGCGAGCTGATCTCCCGCCGCAGGCGGCGATCGCCGCGTGTTCACGCGCCGCGTCTTCGGGCCGCGAATGACGACATATCTGCCCGCGGCTGGTATCGGCCGACCGGCACGCAACCCGCAGCCTTGAGGTCAGCAAGAATGGAACGGATACGTTGGAGCTTCTGCGAGAAGTCGGGATCGTTGGAGGTCAGAACGATCCGCGCCTTGCGCCAGCGGTAGCCGGCGCCTTTCACGATCGCGCGGATTACATCTTCGCCGGCTGGCTGCCCTTTCTCGCGCATCGCACGCACCAGATCGGCCATTTTCCAGGTTGTCCGGTTGATGCCAAAATTGGCTGGCGGAACCTTCGACCTTCACCAGCGATGCGTAGATCGGGGCCGGGAAGCTCGGATCGCGGTCACCCGGGCGGGCAGGACCCGTGGCTCAGCAATAAGGTTTGGTAGTCAAGCTAGTTCCGAGAGCGGGCAGACTGGATGCTGGACGTCAGCTTATGGGCCCGCAATCGGCAACTTACAGGTAGCGACGGTCTGCGCCGGGTCGTTAACGGGCTTGCCTGGTCCCGGCCTTTGAGGTGCGCATTACCCAACAGGCGCACAGCACACTCCCGCCTCGTTAGGCGAACGGATCCACCTGCCAAGCAGAAGCCTTCAGAGGGCCGCTGGTGTTCGTGCGATTGCATCCTTCACGAGGCCGATTGAACGTTCAAGCCGATGCAGCAGGGATTCCAGGTCCGATGTGGTCGCCTCTTCCATACGAAGATTTGCCTGGGTGACAGCCCGAGCGACGAGGTCATCGATTTGTTCGTGCGCAGCTGAACCACCTGAAGACACTTCGACGCTTCCACCGGGGGTGACGATGATCGAGACGTTTGACCGCTTGAGAATTGCCGCTTCGACGATCGGAACAGACAGTTCAACTGTGCAGATTACCTCGCCTGTCTCGACGCGCCGATACCCGGCGCTGTACGACGATGGACTGAGCGGGTTCTCATCACCGCGTCCCAGATCCAAGAACGCCTCTACGACAATGGCCATTGATTCCTCATTGGAACCTAGCGAGTGAACCTCGACGGCAAGGTGAATAGCACCGTATCAACTTGCCGAATTTTGTTCGCAGTGCACTGTGCACTCAAATATCTGGTTTTTAGATAATCTGCAAACCGGATTATTTGGTCGCCCCCTCAGTTGTTTGGGGGCGGGGATGTCGAGGACACTGCAGTCGGGACGGCATAAGGCCTTGACCCAGTTTCTAATTGAAAAAAGAAAAAAGGCGGGATTGACGCAAGCCGAGGTCGCCAAGAAGCTCCGCCGATATCAGTCGTTCGTTGCGACCGTTGAGAGTGGTCAACGAAAGATCGACGTGATTGAATTATTAGCGTTCGCCGAAGCCATCGGCTTTGATCCTCGCGACGCAATAAAGCGGCTGTCGTCGATCAAGGCTGACTAACGCATCGTCGTCGTCTTTCAGGCGTCGGTCATCTGGTTTCAATCCCTTCGCGCACTAGAGCACAAACCGAACGTGGTGAAGGCGTTGACAGACGCTGCCCCGAACTTGAAGAACGCGCGCCCGTATCTGTTCTTCTCCCAGACGGAGCACGGCAAGGCGGCCGCCGCGGCGTTTATGGTGCGCACAGCGGAGCGTAAGCTCGATCTTGACCCCGGCTCGTCGATGCAGACTATGCAGGCGCACAACGAGGCCCTGGCCGAATTCGGCGCGATGGCCGGTCACGCGGAATACATGACGCGGCTGCAGGAGCTGAAGCAAGCGACACTGGTGGTCAATGGCGGCAACGACCTCATGGTCGATACCATCAACTCCTACGAGATATCACGGAGCGGAACGAGCGATACCGGATGACCCCCGCTGTCGCGACCCGCTCGGGCTCCTCCCAGACTGGTCCTTGCTCGGCCAAGGCTTGCGGCGCAGCAACCGCAACCCTTCCTCTTTGGAGATATGCGATCCCTTGGGGCCGACGGTGGAGCATTCTCCGACGGACAGCTTCGCGGTGAATTCGGGCAGCAGCAAGAAGTTATGCCGACGACCGACGCTTTGAGCGAGCCGATGCATGACCGGCTCTCTACAAACCTTGATTCGTGTTGGCGAGAAGAGCTTGGGACGTAATGCCATCAAAAACCGGTGGCGCGGCGACACGCGCACCAATCCTGGTGTCCAACGCTGACGGAAATTGAAGGGTTAGGCCGGGTACTTGGAAGAGCCACGATTGGAGTCGAAACACCTTTTCGGCCGTAGCTCGAATAGTGGGTCTAAGTCTAAGAATGTCAAAAATGCTCTGTCTTTCAATGGCGATTGACTGACACTCTCTCCGCCGTTGTTTGATCTTGTGCGCCAACCTGCGATCCTGGACGTTTTCACGCGCGTTAGCGCGCTATTCGATGTGGCGCTTCGCGGTAGCGCAATAGTACCCAGCTTATCAACAGCCTCCCGCTCCAAGTAGAGTTGTGGTGAGCGAGCTATCGCCACAGACTCGCTGCACCTCATCGAGCAAATCGCGTTGACGCGGGTGGGGCCGCTGCGCGCGCAGCTGCCTGTGCACCAAACTCGCCTGCAAGAACTCAAGTCGTATGCCGGCCAGGACTTGATGCTCGCGCGGCTTCAGAAAGGCGGCATTTTGAGAATGACACGACCGTCGATAGCTGGATCAAGTGGCCGACTTGTACCCGTTGATGGTCGATTAGACCTTTAAGCCGTCTGCGCTCGGTCGGAATAATCCACGCAAGTACCAATAAGGGAACTAGGAGGAGTCCGTCCCGCGAGGCAGATCATTTGATCTTGTAGAATCCGGCCGCCGTCGCCCGGTGGCGATCTGGCTCGCCCCGAGGTACATCGTCGGAATAGACGATGTTTTTCTCTCGATCGATGACTAACAAAAAATCAAAGCGATGAACGAACGCGCGACAACGGATTTGGGACGAGATGCGATGAGTAGATCTTTGCTCATAAACGTGGTGACTGCGAGTGTCTTGCCAATGAACAGCCTGGACATGCCAATGATAAAGGGTGATCGCCGGTTGAACCGGAAAGCGGAATCGTCCCTGCGCTTCGCATCTCCGTGCATGGCGGAAAGCGCAGCCGTGAGTAGGTCAGCGGTTCGTCGGGCGACAGCCGTACAGAGCTACGTCGACGGTGCATCCTCGTCGCTTACCTTGGCCTCTGGCGCCGACATACAAGACTCCCGAAAAATCCCGGAGGAGAAATTGCTTGATACGAAAGCCGCTATGACCGACGACAGCGAGCAGGGATTGGCGGTTTTCGCGAGACCGAGGAGCAATCTTCTGAGGTCTCATCGGACACAATCGTCGTAAACGACGATGCGTGCGTGGAGACCGTCAGCTAAGTCATGCGCATTCTTGCGTAAGAATGCCTCTGGAACAGGACAGGGTGCTTTCATGACAACCTCCGCCGAAGAGAGGAACGCGATCTGCGACGCGGTCCGCGGCCTGATGCAGGACCGAAGTTCGGAGAACGCCGTTCGATCGACGATGGAAACGCCTCAGGGTTACGATCCGGCGCTGTGGGCTCAGCTCGTGGAACTCGGCATCGTCGGTCTTCTGATCGATCCGGAATATGGCGGAACGGGCCTCGGCCCGCTTGAACTCGAACTGGTGATGGAGGAAACGGGCGCGGCCTTGCTGTGCTCGCCTCTGCTGTCGAGCGGCGTGCTGGCGGCGGGCCTTCTCTCGGCCTGCGGCGATAAGGACGCACAGGCAAGGTACTTGCCCGGTATTGCGGCCGGAACCACGATCGCAACCGCGGCGCTCACGGGGGACGCCGGCACATGGACGCCCGAGGGCGTGACGGTCGACGCAAGGTCCGCGAACGGTGGTGCGCTCCTCAACGGCGTCGCGTCCTATGTCACCCACGGTCAGATCGCCAATCTCCTCTTGATCGTCGCGAAGACCGGTTCGGGCCTTGGGATTTTCGAAGTCGATGCCACGCCAGCGGACTGACGCGAAGCGCGCTTCCAAGCTTCGACAGGACGCTTCGCCTCGCGCGGCTGGAATTCGCCAATACGCCGGCCCGGCAGGTCGGGCAGATGGGTTGGCCCGCGGTGCAGGAAGCGCTCGATGTGGCGTTGGTTGCGCTTGCCGGCGAACAGGCCGGGGGCGGACGGCGCATCTTCGAGATGACGGTCGAATACGCCAAGACCCGCATTCAGTTCGGTCGCCCGATCGGCGGTTTTCAGGCGCTCAAGCACATGGCCGCGGACCTCATGATCGAGGTCGAGTCGAGCACGTCGGCCGCGCGGCATGCCGCCGAGCAACTGGCCGAGAAGACCAATCAGGCCGAGGAAGCCGTCAGCCTCGCGGCCTTCGCCTGCGCCGAAGCCTATTCGAAGGTCGCGGCCACGGCGATCCAGATGCATGGCGGCATCGCCTTCACCTGGGAGCATCCGGCGCATCTCTATTTGCGCCGTGCGCGAGCCTACGCGCAGCTTTTCGGATCGCCCAGTCTCTATCGCGAACGGTATCTGACACAGCTCGGAGCTTGACCATGGCCGACATAGAAGAGACCAACAAAGGGGATGCCGCGCTGCGGACCGAGGTGCGCGCCTGGCTCGACGCGAACTGGGACGGCACCCTGCAGCCCGATCAGGACAAGTGGAATCTGTCCGCCGCCACCAAGGCGTGGACCGCGAAGGTGCTCGACGCGGGCTGGGCCGTGCCGACCTAGCCGAAGGACTGGTTTGGGCGCGCGTTGAGCGCGGAACAGGCCGACATCATCGCCGAGGAATTCGCCCGCGTCGGCGCACCCGGCGCGCGCCAGGACAAGAGCAATCTGGCCGCCAATACGATGCTGGCCTTCGGCGGCGAGGCGCTGAAGCGCCAGATGATTCCCGGTCTGCTGAAGCGCGAAATCGTGCAGTGCCTGCTGTACAGCGAACCGGCGGCAGGTTCGGACCTCGCGGGCGTGCGCACCAGGGCCGAGCGCGACGGCGAGGATTATATCATCAACGGCCAGAAGGTCTGGACCTCCGGCGCCGCCCACGCCGACTACGGAATGCTGCTGGCGCGAACCGACTGGGACGTTCCCAAGCACAAGGGCGTGACCTTCTTCTGCTTTCCGATGAAACAGCCCGGCGTCGAGGTGCGGCCGCTGCGGCAGATCACGGACGAATCCCACTTCAACGAAGTCTTCATCACCAATGCCCGCGTTCCGGCGGCGAACATCATGGGCGGACTCAACAACGGCTGGCGCGTGCTGCAGACGGCGCTCGCCTATGAGCGCGCGACGATGGGCGATCGCCCTCGCGGGGCGCGCATTTCCGCCACGTCCGACGACCTGATCGCGCTTGCCCGCCATTATGGCCGGCTCGAGGATACCGCGCTGCGGCAGGATCTCGCCGCCGTCCTCTCGCTTCGCAAGCTCAATGCCCTGAACAATGCGCGGGCACAGGCGAATCTCGAACAGGGTACATCGTCGTCCGTGATGTCGCTCGGCAAGCTCGCGATGTCGCGCATCCTGCACGAGGAAGCCCGCGTCCGCACCGCCATCGTCGGCGCCGAAAGCCTGCTCGAAGGTCCGGACCATCCTTTCGGCGGCGACGCGAACTTTCTGGCGTTCAACGCCTATTTCACGTCGATCGGTGGCGGCACGGACCAGATCCAGCGCAACATCATCAGCGAGCGCGTGTGCCATAGCGCCTATTGCTCGACGCGGGGCCATCCCCATACCGCTGATCAATATCGGGCGTACAAAGATTGGGAGAGTGTCATCTTCATTGTTTGGCCGATCGGCATGGTCATGCTGGGCATTCTGAGATTGACCGAGAAGCGGAGCCAATGACTCCCAAATGCCCTTGGGCCCCTCAAGCCAACCAGATCGCGACCCAAACCCCCACAAGCGCCGCCGCCGCGGCGATGATGACAAAATCGATCGACGACCAGTCGGTGGTGTGATGCATGGGAGCCTGCCTTTCCGGGCGGCACTCTGCACCAGAGAGGCCGGGACTGGATGTGATCCACTTCACAGGGGTGACATCCAGGCGACGAGACTCGCGAAGCTCATTCTATTCCCCTTAGCCGACCTCAAATCGCGCGCGGTGGGCTCCGCGGCCCGCTGGCAGAGGCCGCGCTCGGGGCGGGCGGTCCTCAAATCTGAGGCGGACTGCGCCCCGTGTGACTACGGTACCACCCTTAGCTGCTGGGTGATGAACCCAAGCTGGGTGTATCAAATTGGGAGAAACAGTCCGCGAGCAATAGGATTGTCAGATGAACGAACGCGAACTCGACGTTCTCTGTGCGATGTACGACGGCGTAGTGGTGGCAGCCTTTGGCTTGCTCGCCTTCGGCACATCTTTTCTTATGTCAACGTGACGCGCGTCCGCCCTCTAGGGCCGCGAGCACCAAGCCGCCCGACCGCCAGGAAGCCCCTGGCGATGGGTGGACTATTTCACGCGTCTGCGTCGGCGACCTTGAAAGGTGCGCGGTATCCCGGGGCCAGACGCGAGATCATGCTGACATCGACTGCATAGGACTTCGCGATCGACGCCAGGCTCTCACCGGCAGCCCGGCGCTTCACGGCTTCCTCGCGCTGGTATTCGGAGAGCTTTCGCTTGCGGCCAAACTTGACCTTGTTGGCCATGGCGCGCTTGCGGCCCTCGCCGGTGCGCTCCGCGATCAGGGAGCGCTCGAATTGCGCGATAGCGGCCAGCATGGTTGCGAGCAGCTGACCTTGCGCTGACGATGTATCGAACAGCGGATCTCCGAGACTGCGGAACACCGCGCCGGCCTTGCCGATACGCTCGATCAGGTCGAGCAGCTCGCGGGTCGAGCGGCCGAGCCGGTCTAGCTTGGTGACCAGGACCACGTCACCAGCCTTTATAGCGGCCATGAGCTTCGCCAGTTGGGGGCGATCGGCGCGGGCACCGCTGATCTTCTCGCGATAGATGGTATCGGCACCGGCGGCCTTGAGGGCTTCCAGCTGACCGGTGAGGTGCTGGTCCTGGGTCGAGACGCGAGCGTAACCGAGGGTCGCCATTTTCGTCTCCATTTTCACAAGTAAGTTTCGCAAATCGTAAGCCGCTGATTTTGCTTGTCGAGCTATTTTTTGCGAAACTTAGGAGTTTTGCAAAAGAGACTGGGCGCCACGCCGTTGCCGGGCCGCCCATGCGGAGCGCTGGCGGAGATCGCCAAGCGATATTGTGTCGACGTCAGCATGATCAGCCGATTGTAGCTGCCTCAGGAGCGGAGGCGACAGGCCATCGGCGTCGCCGCGTCGCGTTTCTGACGGTCCACGGCACCCCTCTCGCGCGCGCTTAACGTGCCCCAAAAAAATCTAGGACCCCGAAACCGAATTTGTAAACGAAGCCGCAAGGTGGTGGCGGCGATCTGGCCGTGAGGGTCATCGTGGATTCGGCGAGGACCTACTTGCCGTTCTCCGTACGTACTGGCGTCATGGTTTGTCCCCTTTCAACGAGCGGTGCTGGCCTCTTTCCATCCCCAGTGGCCTGCTTTGAAATTTCGAGTGGCCTAGTTTGGACTTAACCCTGCGGCAACCAAGGGTTAGCCGATGTTCTCAGTAGTCCTACTGAGCGGCCTTATTACTTGTTCTGGGCATATAAAATTCCATGGATCGCTATTCGTTCTTCACGCGATTGACCTAAATCAAGGGGCGCATGGGCAATGTTTGGAGACGTGTCGGGTATGACCCGAGACCGCGCCATCACCATCGCAGCATACGCCTCGATGGCATTTGCCGTGCTGGCCTTGATCGCCCTTTTTGCGACCTAAGGCGCTGTTGGCACAAACTGCACTTTCCACGGGAAAAGTTCCCCGCTTAACTTAGGATAAGTGCAGTGATCGCCGGGGACGTGTCATGGCCGAAATATTCGTCCGAGTAGGCATCGTCGCGCTGGGCCTTTGCCCGATCGCAATAGCCGCCGTCGCTTTGCTCGTTTGAACCTGGCCCGAACGCACCAATCGGGCCGGTAGGCCCCAGCAACGAGCCTTCCCCTACAAGGCCCCCATGTTGCTGGGGCCGCTCAACACAGAGGCCGCCTAAGGTCGCGCGGCTGCTTAAAAGCGATCGCGAGCCATGAAGACATTTGCAGAAGCCGAAGCCTTGCTAGCGGCAATTGAACGCGATCTTGACGAAGTCAAATCGAGAAGGCTGCGCCAGCTAGTGCGAGAGGTCATCGAAGAGTATCGGAAGCAAATCCAGCATCTACGCAAACGCTATCACTGAGCCCGCCTCAGTTGGCGGCGTCTTTCATTTCAGCGCAATCTTGAAATCACGGGAAGCGCGCTTGTCGCGTCCGCCTCCGGCGGGCCGAGTAGAGCCCAAACGGCTACGGCCAAGACAAGCGCGCTGAAGAACGTCCACGATGCCAAACGCATTACGGCATCATCGTCATAGTCGCCAGATCGGCATTAGTGAAGCTTGGCCCGCCCGATGCAAAATAGATTGTGGCGAGCATCAGTACTGAAACCGTTATATAGCCAAAAATGATCAAGCCGTCGTAACCGCGAACAGAAGACGGCATGGTGTGCAAGATCGCCATGACCAATTTCCTATTCAGAATTGCGCTTCGTTGCGCGCCATCATCCTAGGCTTGATCGGAGATAGCGCTGTGAAGCAATTCACAGCACTCGCGCACAAATTTCCGTCATTCTCGTTGGCCGCCTCTAGATCTGGACGTCCAGATTTCCCACGTGCGCCCCGTAGCAGCTCCTTGCTTGGAAGGCTGCAATCCGGCTCTCGCGGGGTAATCCACACTTGGCAATAGCGCGTTTCGCCCGCACCTAAAGAAACGGCCCCAGCGAGGGGGTACTAGCTGAGGCCAAGTTGCACTTTGCGTCCTAACGCTGTCGGCAGACCGCGTTAGGAGCCCAGACAACCCAGAGCGTGCCGCGCCCGTTCCTATCGAAAAAGAAACGGGCCCAGCGAGCGGTACATGCGCCGGGGCCAAGATACGGTCATCCAAGGCCATCCTGCGCGAGATCGCAGGTCATAATCGTCCCGCTGGCGGTCACCCAGAGAGACGCCTAATTATTGCATCGGCGGTTCGGCAAAGGCTGGAATGAGGAACGGCCTCAGCATCACCCCAAGGGTGCTGGGCCGTCTCTTGTCAGGCGAACAGGTCCTTGCCTGCCTGCGACATCCTCACGAACGTCCCGCTCTCGTGGTACTCGAGCCAGCCTTTGCCGATCGCATGCTGTAGTCCGGCCCAATACTCAGCTGGCGTCGCTTTGTCCTCATCAAGCATCGGACGGTTGATCTTTTCGATATAGATCCGGCCATCTTGGATGGGCTCAAATGCTCGAGCGTGCTCCATGATCCTGCGGGCGGCTTTCTCCGGGTCGGAGTAGGGGCGGTCGCCCTTCAACTTCATCAGTGTGTTCCCATCCTCGCGTGCGGAAAGAGTGGCCGTACATCGGCGCCGCGGCGACCGCAAGCCGTGCATGTGAACCGTGGCTCGAGCCGCAATTGGCACAATATCGAGAACGCTGGACGCTCGGCACCGTTGCCCGTCTTGCTGTTGAGTTGCTGCTTAATATCGCCGCGCGCCGCTACGACGCGCACGAGATAGGAGAACTGCACGTCAAGGCCGGCAACAAGCTGGTATGGCGCCCACACAAGACCCTCCGGAGCACGGGCAAACTTTTATCGATCAAGATCCGACCGGAATTGCAGGCGGCGATTGACGCCATACCGCAGGGAACGCGCGCCGAAGGCGTGGTGACATTTCTGGTCAACGACTACGGCAGGCCATTCGCTTCCGCAGCTGCGTTCGGAAACAAGTTTGCCGACTGGTGCCGCGCCGCGGGCCTCAAGGCCGTCAAATGCGATGATGGCAAGGTGCGGAGTTATCGCGCGCATGGACTCGGGAAGGCTGCGCTGCTCGCTTTAGCTCATGCCGGTGCAACGGGTGTCGAACTCATGGCTGTGTCAGGCCATAGCTCGCTCGCGCAGGTGCAGGAATATCTCGACGCAGTCGATCAGGAGCGCGCTGCGGAAGCGGCAATGACGAAGCTTGCGAACAGCGCAGGAACAGGGAGTGGCTAACGCTTTAGGTTTGAGTGGCTAACATCGAAGGAAGTCATTGAGAATGCGAGAGAAGAACAAAGTAGTGGCGATCCCGGCAGGATTCGAACCTGCAACCTGCGGAGTAGAAATCCGCTGCTCAGTGAATGAGTGGTCAGGCCGTGCTAGCTCGGTATGGTGGCGTGCCCAAAAGCACCCCAGCCGTCGAAAATGCACTCGACCATTTCGACTGCTTCGATCAGCCTTTGAAATTACGGTAAACACGACCGCCCTCCGAGCGCGCCATAAACCCACAGCATAGTCGGGTGTCGGGGTGAACCCCGCGCCGAGCCGGCCACCGATCAGTCAGCTGTCAAAACGTCTCGGTAATCTTGCGCAGGCGAGGGGGACGATCCGGGTCAAATCCGCAGGCGCGAGCCGTCTGCTCGATCATCCGATACGCCGGAACGAGCATGGCGACCGGGTCTGTGGCGGGGTCATCCTCAGTCAGCCAGGCCAACGAGCCATGCGGTCCGCCGCAGATATGAACCGCGATCTTTTGTTCACGCAATTCTTCCGCCAATGCGTCCACACTGGCCGCCGTCTCATCCATGAGGCGCATCATGACAACCGGCGTGCGCGACGATAGCGCGGCACGTGGCCCATGCTGCAGCTCGGCGGCGCTCACGCCGATGGAGGGCAGGCGCAGGATTTCCGAAAATTTGAGCGCGATCTCGCCCGCCGAGCCGAGGGCCAGGCCTCGAGCCGCCACAAAAACAGCTGACGCCTTGGCGAGATCATTGGCAATCTCGGACCAGTCGAGCGCCAGCGCGCGGTGCAGCCGCTCAGGCAGCCTGTCGAGGGCTGACCGCAGCGCATGATCTTCCGCCAGCTCGGCTACAAGTCCCACACTGGCGGCCATCGAGCCAATCACGGTCTTCGTCGCCGCTATGGAATGCTCCTGGCCGGCTTCGATCGGAATGACGAACTCCGCTTCGTCAGTCAATGGCGACGACATCGCATTGACGATGGCGATGGTCCGGGCGCCCGAGGCGCGCGCCGACCTCGTCGCGGCGACAAGATCCGGGCTGCGCCCCGATTGCGAAATCACAATGAACAGCGCATCGCGCAGCATCAAGGGTGTGCGAAATGCCGTGATCACCGACGGAGCGCTCGCTGAAACAGGAAGGCGAAGCCGCGTCTCGACAAGGTACCTTAAGAAAACCCCGGCACGTCCAGAGCTTCCCCGGCCACACACGACGCACAATGGGGCGGATCCAATCCCAATCCGCTGTGCGATATCGCGCGTGGCAGGACGGCTGCGAACAATGTTGGCTACAACATCCGCGCCTTCCCCGATTTCGCTTGCCATAGCGGATGTCGTCACGGCTCAATCGCTCCACCCCGCCTGCGCTCCGCCGTTCCCTTGGGATGCCGGTCACGAGTCTTGGCGAGCTCGGCAAAGACACGCCGAAGGTTGCCGTCGCAGCTCTTCAGAACGGTCTCCGCATCGACCCTATCGAGACCCAACGCCAGAAGGACTGCCGTCTTGATGTCTCCGTTGGCCAGCTCAAGCGAGTGTGCCGCGTGCGACGGATCACAGTGCGCGATTTGTTCGACCATGGCCTCGGCGCGCCGCTTCAGCTTGGCATTCGTCGGCGGCATGTTCACCATCATGCCGCGATATACCCGGCCAAGGCGCAGCATGATCCCTGAGGAGATCAGGTTAAGCACAACCTTCTGAGCGGTACCCGCCTTCATCCGCGTGGAACCGGCGATCAGCTCGCGGCCGGTCTCGACCAAGATCGGAAACTTTGCCGACGCCAGCAGTGTGGTGCCGGGATTGTTGGCAATACCGATCGTCACTGCACCGAAAGAGCCTGCCTGCTGCAGCGCCGCAACTGTGAATTGTGTGGTGCCGCTGGCGGCAACGGCAATCACCACGTCGTGCGGCGTAAGCCGCGCGGCATTGATCTGCGCGACCGCATCACCGACATCGTCCTCCGCGCCTTCGATGCTGGTGACGAATGCGCTGTCTCCGCCGGCGACGACGAAGCGGACACGCTCGCTGGGCCAGGCAAAAGTCGGCGTCAGCTCAGCGCCGTCCTGGACCGCCACCCGGCCTGAGGTGCCGGCGCCGACATATACAATGCGACCGCGATCGCCCAGCGCCACCTTGGCCGCTTCGGCGGCCGCAGTGATCGCGGGAAGGGCATGGCCGATCGCGGCGACTGCCGCAAGCTGGCCCTCCCACATCGCTTCCATCGCTGACTTCAGTGGCCATGCATCAAGGTCGGCAAATCGGAGATCGATTTCTTCCGTAGTCATATTGTTGATCCAAGCGCCGTCAAACGCGGAACTTTGAAGCCTGTTCATGGTCAGTTTCTCTCTTGAGAAGGTCCAGCCGCCCTCGCGCCACAAGCCGCGCACCGGCCACTGCGTCGGCGTCAGGGCGCCTCAGGCGGACGCGCAGATCAGGTGTTAGCCAGGGCGTAATGGCGTCGGCGAGCCCGCCCACCAGCGCGAGCCGGTCAATTCCTCTCGCCAGGAACAGATCGAGCAGATCACCAATGGCATCGGCCGCGCGTTCGACTATGCGACGGCCGGCTGGGTCGCCCTGATTGGCGTGCCGTATCACAATCGGCGCGAATGCAGCGTAGTCCGTGGCCTTAGCTTCTTCAGACCAGGCGACAGCCTGATAAGGATCATGGTCAAAGGCGCCCAGCACCTCTGAAAGCAGCGGGGTGAGTTCGCCGCGGCGATCCGCGGCCAGCAGCGCCAGTCGAACAACCTGCAGGCCGATGTCGGCCCCGCTGCCTTCGTCCGACACGGGAAAGCCGTAACCGGCGAGACGGATTTCGCGCCCGTCGATCAGGCCGACACCCACCGAGCCTGTGCCGGCCACCACGATGGCCCCGTCCGCGCCGCTATGGGCGCCGAGACAGGCCGCCAGACCGTCGCTGATGAAGATAACGGACGCAAAGGGACGCGCGATCTCGTTGAGCGCCGCTTTCGCGCCCCGGCGACCAAGACCGGTGAGGCCAATTCCGGCGTGCATCCGCGCGAGATCCTCATGCGACAATCCGGACGGTGCGGCCGCTGCTTCAGTGGCCTCCATAATGGAACGCCAGGCTTTTTCGACGCCAATCCGCGTCGTGGCAGGTCCCGAGCTTGCTTCGCCGAGCAGCCTGCCGCCCTCGTCCTCGATCCGGGCGCGGCAGCGGGTTCCACCGCCATCAATACCGAGATACGTGGTACCTTTTGTTCCCATCGAAAGTTAACGCAAGAATTTAGCTCCGGGTCCCCCCGAAGCGGGTTGTGTATATATAGGTCCTGTACAGGCGCGGGACGCGCCTCACGAGTCCGTGACCGCTATTCTCGGATCAGCAACTGATGGGCCAAGCTGGGTCTTCCGTCTTTCTCTCGGTTGCCGCGCAGCAGATCTTTGATGGTGCCGACATGCGCGGGCCGGGGGTGGTCAGGATTTCGCAGGGGCAGATTGACAGCATCACCTTCGGTGAGGAGGCGCGGGCCTCAATCCACCTTCCCGCCGACGCGATCCTTGCACCCGGATTCATCGACATTCAGGTGAACGGAGGCGGGGGCGTTCTTCTCAACGACCAGCCAACGAAGGCCGGCGTTCATCGTATCGTCGCGGCGCACGGCAAGGCGGGAACCACGGGCTGCTTGCCAACCCTCATCACCGATCGACGCGAGGTCATCGAGCGATTGGCCGAAGCAGCTCAGGCGTGCCTCAAAATTCCTGGCGTGCTTGGCTTTCATCTGGAAGGTCCTGCCCTCAACAGGTCCCGCAAGGGTATTCATCCGGAAGCCGAGATACGCGTGCCCGATCGGCGCGATCTCGCCACCATCAAAAGTTTCGGGGGCCGCGGCCGCTCCGTTGTGACCTTGGCACCGGAATGCTTGCCCGCGTACATGATCGATGAATTAATCGGCGCCGGATTGCGTATCTCTGCCGGCCACAGCGACGCCACCGCAGCCGAAATCCGGCCGGCGGTCGATCGTGGTATCTTGGGGGTGACCCATCTGTTCAACGCCATGTCGCAGCTGAACGCCCGGGAGCCGGGCTTGGTGGGCGCCGCGCTTGAGGATGACCGGCTGTTTGCAGGCATCATCTGCGACGGCATTCACGTTGACCGCGCTGGTTTGCGTGTTGCCTTCCGCTGCAAGGGACGCGATCGATTGATGCTGGTCACCGATGCCATGCCATTGGTGGGCACGGACGATCGGCAATTCTTGCTGCAGGGAAGGCCGATTACATTGCAAGAAAATCGCCTGACTGGCCTGGATGGCACGCTCGCGGGCGCTCACCTGACCATGATCGAGGCGGTGCGTAACGCTGTTGCGCTCGTCGGAATCCCCCTTATCGACGCCCTCATCATGGCCTCCCGGACGCCCGCGACATTTCTGGGTCTTGAGTCCGAGCTTGGACGGATCGCGCCCGGATACCGCGCGGACCTTGTCGCCTTCAGTCCGAACTTTGAAGTCATCGGCACATGGATAGGCGGTGTCGGTTCGATGGGCGGGGCGAGCATGGCTTCTCACCGAGGTTAGATGCGCAACCATCCAATCATCGTGCAGAAATATGGCGGTGTCTGTCTTGAAACACCGGCGAAAATTCGCGCCGTTGCGCGCAGTCTCGCCGACCTGCATGGCCGTGGTCATCGCGTCGTGGCGATCGTCTCTGCAATGGGTACGACCACCGATCAATTGATCCGGATGGCATATCAAGTAAGCCCGGCTCCCAATCGCCGTGAACTCGACATGTTGCTGACGACCGGTGAGCGCATCAGCATGTCCCTGATGAGCATGGCGCTTTCCGATCTCGGCGTGTCCGCGATCAGCTTTACCGGCAGTCAGGCCGGCGTGATGACCGACGGCTCTCATTCTTCGGCACGCATTCTGGACGTGCGGCCCATTCGAGTGCGTGAAGAACTCGACCGTGGGCGCGTTGTGGTGTTGGCAGGATTTCAGGGCGTGGACCCGGCGACCAGGGAAATCACCACGCTCGGCCGGGGCGGCAGCGACACCACGGCCGTTGCGATGGCGGCGGCGCTGAAAGCTGAGTGCTGTGAAATCATCAAAGAGGTTGACGGCATTTGCTCGGCCGATCCGCGCATCGTGCCGGATGCAAAGGCCCTGCGGCGAGTGGACTTCGCATCCTTATCCGAAATGTGCTTCTGGGGTGCAAAGATCCTGCATTTTCGCAGCGTAGAGCTGGCACAAAGTCAGGATGTGCCGTTGGTTCTCAAGCGGTGGGGTGGCGTTGGACACGGCACGGAAGTGATGAAGGAGGTTGCAGGGATGGAAAACGGTAAGGTTCTGGCCGTCAACTCAATGGTTCGCATTGAGCATGTCGAAATAGATTCCAAAGATCTCAACCACGGTTTTGAGAAATTTGCGCAGCACCTCAAGCAAAACAGCCTGTCCTGGCCGCAGCTCCTCGCCTCGGGCTTTACTGCGGGCAAAACCAGCATGACCGTGGCAAGTGATTCAGAGTGGCTCGACGCGTTGTTGCGCACGTTGGAGCGAAGCGAGGATTTGCGCAAGCAGCGCGAGGCTTCGAGCTCGGTTAGTCTCACGTGCTTCGGCGCCGTTTCGTCGGAGTTGCCGTTCAGGGCATTGCAGGTTCTCGAACATCATGGGATTGTCCCCGACAAATACGTGTTGTCGCCACATTCGATCAGTCTGTTTGTCCCTCTTGAGAGCCGGGAGGACTCGGTTAAGGCGTTGCATTCGCTGGTCCAGCAAACATAGCTTCGAGAAGCGGGAGGCATAGCTTCCGCTCACGGCTTGGTCTCCAATCGAGCGGAATATTCGGAGAAGTGGATGAGGCGTTTGCTTATGATGTAGATGGTGACCGCTCTCCTCAATATTTGCGCCACGCACAAGCAATTTCAAGGAATGACCCATCTCAGGGCAGTCGGACGGATTGTCGAACGCTGGGTGCTTTCGGGGGCGATATGACGCAACAAAGCCCGGCTCTCCATGCAACCCGGGTCCACTCCGGCTCTCGTTGCTGATGACGAATGAGTAGTCGTCGCTGCTTGCGATCCACATCTCCAAATCGCCAGTCCCGACCTGGCTGAAGTGCAGGGCCATTTTACCCTCCACATTTGCCGGGCAAAGCACCACGGCTCCCCCAATCGGCTGGTCGTGATTGTCTCAACGCTCAAGCAGGATGAGCCGCTGGCTCGCCATTAATAGCTATTAATAGCAAGTATATGCCTGCTGGCTGGCTGTTGCGAGGCAATAGCCATAACTGGCTCTGTACGGGTAGCCGTAGCCATACGGGTAACCGTAGCCATAGCCGTAGTCGTAACCATACCCATACGGGTAGCCGTATCCGTAGGGGTAACCGTAGGCAGCGTAGGCACCCGCCAAGCCGAGACCTACCCCAAGTCCAACAGCGGCCGCTCCAAACCCGCCTCCGCGCCAACCACCGCCGCGCCAGCCGCCGCCACCAAATCCGCCATGAAAGCCGCCGCCATGAAAGCCACCGCCGCCGAAGCCTCCGCGCGCAGAGGCAGCAGTCGGTGCAAACGCCACGGCGATAACTGCGATCAGTGAGATTAGGATTTTCCTAAGCATCGGACTCTCCCAGCCTTTAGAAAGTCGCCCGATTCTAAAACACCTCACGTTCGTTTTGGTTGCTGAATTACCTGGTCCAAACGCCCACGTCGGGAGGGCTCCCTGGCCACGCTCATCAGCGTGTCCCGCCGAATCCGGGATAGCCGACCATGAAGGCCTGACGATACAAGCCGGCGTTCCGGCAAGCCAGCACTTCGAATGACCAGCCATTGTCTCCGCAGGAGCGTTCACCGTGCTGATGCCGCGATCAAGGGCAGGGCAGGTCGATGGAGCGCGACGGAAGTTCGGGCTCGACGTGCAGCAGCGTTTCCCTTAGCTCCTCGATCCGCTACTCAGCAACCCCGCGCCGCCAAGGACGCGGTGCACCAGTTGCGGTAAAGGTTCAGCTCGCTTTGGCCACCCGCTCGCGATCAGCCTTGACGCGGCACTCGACCAGCGCCGAACCTTGCTGAGTGGCGATCCGCTGCGCTTCCGCGAGGTCCTCAAGGCCACCCGGGCTATCGCCGGATTGCAGTCGTAATAGGCCCCGTAACCGGTGAAACTCGCCGGCTGTCCAGCGCTCGCCGGTATCGATCTCCTCGGCGATACCTGCCAGTGTCGCGAGCCCTTCCTCGGGGCGGTGTGCCCTGACGCAACCGCCGGCAAACACCACGCACCACGCAGACAGCGAGGGCAAGCGCTCGGCGGCCATACGTTCCATGCCGTGTTGCGCCAGACGGAAACCCTTTTCGACAAATCCCCGATGAATGTCAGCCATGCCTGCAAGCAGATCGGCGTGGGGCCGCCAGTAGGGCAGGTCGTGCTGCAGCGTGAGGTCCCGCAACCGCGCGGCATGGAAGGCAAGATCGTTGACATCTTCCATCAAGGCGGCGAGCAGGCCGCCTGCGAAAGCGGTGGTATGGCAGATCGTCTGGTAGTGGCCGCTCGCGTTGGCATCGTCCAGCGCAGCCTTGCGCCAGATGCCGGCTCGTTCGATGTCGCCGAGCATAGTCCAGGCTTCGGCAAGCCCAACCTTGACAGTGACGGCATGGACGGTGGCGCCGACCTTGTTCAGCGCCTCGTTGTGTCGTACAGGAACGAACAATTTCTGGAATAGCTCGAACTGAGCGATCGCCGCGACAAACTCGCCACGAAACAGCAAAGTCGTGCCCATGCAGCGATGCGCGATCAGTTTGTCCAGGGGGCTGCCATGCGCCGCCACTTGCACGATCTGGCGGGCCACTTCGAACCGAACATCGGTCTCGTTGAAGCGGGCGATCCAGTTCAGGAACAGCGCCGGAACGATGCGTTCGCCGCCGCCGATGCGAGCCGAAAGCGCGACAGCATGCGCGATCTGCCCCTCGACCTCGCCCGCGCCATAGCCACGTGCTGCGATCAGTGGCCCCAGAATGGCAAGCCGCAAGTCGAATTCTCGGACGTCACGTTCGCCTCCCGGTGGCAGGCGTGAGGTCTGCTCCAGCGCTGCAGTGAAATGTGCGACCGCCTCGACCGCCGCCGAGCGACGCGCGGCGTCACGTCCTGCCCTTTCCAGATAGATGATGGCGGCGGAATGGTCCCCGGCTTCCGCGAACTGGTGCGCCAGCATGTGCGGCATGCTGTCGACGATTGCGGGAAATCGCGCCTCGATGGTGTTGGCAATCAGCTTGTGGACGAGCAACCGGTCGCGCCGCAGCAGCAGGTGATAGGCGGCGTCGCGCAGCAGCGCGTGGCGGAAATCGACGACATCACCAAAGCCACTGGGACGCGTGACGAAGATACCGCTTTCGACCAGTCCCTCGATGCTCTCCCGCATAGCGGCCTCGCCGAACGGCGATACCGCTATCATCAAATCGAGCGGGATGTCGCGCCCGATAGCGGCCGCAAGCTGCGCCGTCTCACGGCCATTTTCGAGCAGGTCGAGCCGCGCCAGCAGGATTTCGTTCAGGGTCACCGGGATCGCGGTCGCATCCGTCGCGCCGGGAGAGGCGTCCCCCATCGCCTGCAGGCTGCGGGCCAATTCCTCAGCAAAGATCGGAATGCCGTCCGAGCGCACCACGATCGCTTCGATCATACTGATCGGCATCTTGCGCTCGGCGGCGATGGTATTGACGAGCCGTCTGATCTCGTCGGGCTGTAGCCGTGTCAGCCGAAGAATGCTCGCGCCAGAACGTCGCGCCCATTGCGGCATCTCCTCCGGGCGCATAGTCGCGACCAGCAATATCGGAAGGTTGTGGATCATTCCGGCCAGCTGCTCCAACCATTCGTTGGTCGAGGGATCCGCCCAATGCACGTCCTCGATGACGATGATTGGGCTCTCGCGCGAGATCGCCTCGACTATGTCGAGCAGCGCCGCGATGGTGCGTGCCCTGATTTCTGTGGGCGCAAGCCGCAGCAATAGCCTTCGGTCGCTGCTCTCGGGCCGCAACAGTTCGGCGATTAGCGCCAGCCGTTCGGGGCTCGCTTGGCCGAGCCCGCGCAGCATTGCGTCGAGCTTGTCGAGCTGGCGCACATCAGCATCTGGCGCCTCCACGCCCGTCATGTAGTCGAGATAGTGGGTGATCGGGTGGAACGGGCGGTTGGTGTGGATCGGTGAACATTGCAACACCACACGGTGTTCCGGTCTGATCTCGAGCCTGCGGTGCATCTCCTCAATCAGGCGCGACTTTCCAATGCCGGCCTCGCCGGTGATCACGACGATCTGGCCCTGGCCGAGCAGGGCCGCGGCGGCACGGTCGACCAGTCGGGAGATCTCGTGCTCGCGACTGATCATGGGCAAGCTGACCGCGCCGTGCACTGCGTCGAAGCGGGTCGCTCCCCGCTGTTCCCCGATCACACGATAGGCCGTGACTGGCGCCTCGAAACCCTTCAGGCTTCGCATGCCGAGATTCTCCAGACGGAATTGTCCGCCGATGATTTTTGCAGTCGTTTCCGCGATGAGCACCTCGCCGGCCCCGGCTTGGCCTTGCAGCCGCGCGGCAAGGTTGGGGGCTTCGCCAACCAGCGAGTCCCGCTCGATGGCGGCATGGCCGACCAGGTCGCCGACCACGACCGGTCCGGTGGCGATGCCGATCCGTACCTGAAGTTGTTCTCCGCTTGGTGTGACCAGCTTGCCGATCTCTTCGGCGAGCATCAGCCCGGTCGCGACCGCGCGTGCCGCGTCGTCCTCGCGCGCGCGCGGATATCCGTAGGTCGCGAGCACGCCGTCCCCGACATAGCGCAGCACGTATCCGCCATAGCGCTCGATTAGCGTGGCGCAAGCATCTTTGTAACTGGTGAGGAGCTCCAGCACGATCTCGGCGTCGAAATCGGAGGAAATTCTGGTGTAGCCGACGAGGTCGCAGAACATGGTCGTGACCTGCCGCCGCTCAGCTTTGGAAAGCGGCCGCGGCGCAGGCGCGCGAGGGGCGGGCTTCTCTTTCGGCTCGGGCCGCTGCACGTCCACGGCAAGCCTTGCGATCGCATCGAGCAGCCGGCGGCGATGGCCGACTGACGTGACGCCGAGTTCGACAAGATCGGTCGAGGTCAGATGCGCCAAATCGCCAGCGTCTATGTCGTTGTCGAGGAACGCCTGTAGGTAGCCAGACAGCCCTAGCTGTTCCAGCCATCCCTCGACAAAACCCGCGTTCGGTCCGTTCGGCTTGGGCATACGGTCTGCAGCGCCTCACCGTTTTCATAAACGATCCGCCATCTCAATGCATCCGCCACTTTGGCCGACCGGCTCACGGGAGGCTCTTGATCAGATGCGGCGAAATCATCGGCTCGAACGGAAGAAGACGTTCTTGAACTGCGATTACGTGACTTCGACACCGCAAAACCGGCTGTCTTTGCCGGAATTCTTCACAGTGTCGATTTTAACATGGCGGGTGGGGACCGCAGGCCTGGATGTCTGCCGCCTGCTGGCGAGCCACATCCAGCGGAATCCCGAACAGCCCTCGCTTCAGCATGCCTGCAGTTTAGGTGCCGGGCGGACACAGCGCGAAACCAAACGCTCAGCGTCGGGGGCACGGGCGAAATCCCGTGGTTTTACGGAAATCCTCACGATCTCCCGTGCGCGATGGCGCCCCGGTCCCGTCCCGTCCTTTTGCCGAGCGATATTCAATTGGGGAGCAAGAAGCCTCGCTCCTGACTGCGCGGAAGGCGCTCACCGCCTGTCAGGCCGCCTCCGTTGCCCGAATAGATATTTGGACAAATCGCTGCCGCGGTCGAGCGTTGGCAGGGACGCCTTTGTTGGCCGCCATAAATCGCTTTCTCCAGTTCCGCGTCCTTCATCCCCGAAGAGGGCGTGGCCTCGGCCTGGGGTAGCCTGGGGGCTTGGCCGAGACCACGTGGGCCTCGCGCTAGTGTACCGACCGTGGTCCGCCATCATGGCCGCGCGCGGGCCGGATCGTGGCGCGACCGCGGTTCTCCACAATGACCACTATGGACTGGGTTCGGGCCAGTTTGAGCCGGCCGTTGTGATGCTGGCAGCCGTCGCAAAAGACCAGCACTGTCTTGAAGGCGGCGTTGTGATCGACGGGGCTGTACCGGTAGCGGATGAATTGAGCGGGGTTTGCGACGCCAGGGCACGGCTCGGTGATCGCGCGCGGAGTGAGGGCCGCTAGAAATCGGTCGGACGGCGATTACCAATGATGGGTCAATCGTCAGTTTGGCTGACAGCGCGCCATGACTATGCGTCGTCCAACTCGAGGTAACTTTGATGCAGGCTAACCGGAGACTTCATTCCGTCAAACAACACCGGGAATGCCAGCTTGCTCGCCTTGCCGGCGCCCACCACGCGTCCCGTCTTGGAAAGGAGCCTTCCTGATCCGGTCGGCGCCGAGCTGACTGAGGCGCACTTTGTCGCCAACTCGGAAAGTCGGTGCGTCGGCTTGCAAGAGATCGATCCCCTCTGGCTCAGACAGCCACAGCTTACGTGATCCTCATTCTCGGACCGCAATCTAGGATCGTTACTCGTGAGGGGCGGATTTCCGTCGGTCGGTGCTCGGCGCCGATCCCTTCGGCGGAGAATCTGTGAGCAGGCTGACGAACTGTAGCGGGGAGCGAGCCCGCCGGTTCACGCCCGGCGGGCCTTTCGCAATATTCGGTCCCACGCTCACTGCGCGGGCTGAGGGTTCAAATCAGCCGCTTCTTGCTCAGCCCTTATGAGTCCGGCGGGCTGTTCATTCGGGCTTTCGGGCCCGTGCCTTTCAGGTGCTCCTGCTAGAACCGGCGCCTTACGCCTGGCTGCCCACCGCTGTTCGCATTTTCTTTCAATGTCCAGAGGGACGGTAGACATGACCCGACCTCCGGTCTTGGCCTGCCCCGGTGCTGCGCCATAACGTACAACCTGCCCAATAGATCCTAAGTGCCCGCCAGTCCCAGGGACAGACGCCGCCAGCCGCAAGCGTGCTGCACGGCCAGCACCACAGGCCAATGACAGTCAAGTGCGCGTGAAATGTGAGGCCGTTCACACTCGATCATCGCGAGTTGATCTAACGGAGAGGCGGGTGGCAGCTCTCGGTGTCGGAGAATCGTGATGCCGTTTTTCAGCAGCCAAAGCTTGTCGGCAACAGCCGCCACTTCAGTGCTCAGTATTGTCATCGCGGCAGCGGCTGCCTTTGCGGTCGTTGGTTATGCCGAGTGGTCATCGGGCGTCAATCTGACCCATTTCATGAGCGGGACTGCCGCAGATGCCTCACCGACTCTGCCGCCCAAGGGTCGAACGGGTTGCGAGCAGGGCAATGAGTCGCTGCCGACGTTTTCTCTACCGCTCCAATGACGCCGGCCTAAAACGACTGCGCCCGATAAATTGGGGACGCTGAAATTCCCGTACAGCCGAAATTGCAGGGTCTGTGCCAGACGCGGAGGTTATTTGGCGGGGACTGCGGCCTTGCCGTCGGCCGTGATCTTTAACCGATGCCCATTGGGGCAG
Source organism: Bradyrhizobium uaiense (assembly GCF_010811875.1). Classification (GTDB taxonomy): domain Bacteria; phylum Pseudomonadota; class Alphaproteobacteria; order Rhizobiales; family Xanthobacteraceae; genus Bradyrhizobium; species Bradyrhizobium uaiense. The sequence goes on along the minus strand of NZ_VKHP01000062.1, from coordinate 6,824 downwards.
GTAAGGTCAGATATCGAGCGGGCTACGAACTGAATCCACGGGCTGGAAACTGTAAGCACGACCTCACCGCAAATCGGACAGACGTATTCTTTGTGCTCGGGTGGTTTTGGGGAGGTCATCGGCACCACTGTCCAGGAACAAGTGGCAACGCCGGAAGTCGTCTATTGCTCTCGTGTCACAGCCCCCGACTGCGGGAGTTGGAATGCGGCCCTGGCGCGCCGACCGCGCCAGGGCCGTTCGTCCATCGCACAGCAGAACAAATGCGAAAGCGGGCGTGTACGATCCGTGTACTATCGAATCAGCGGGAAAGCCTGAAATTAAAGGGGTTTCGTTAGCACGCGATGAGACGCGAGATTTCGAAGAACAGAACGCGCATCGCACGCAGCAACTCCTCGACGCGTCGATTATCCAAAACCGATTTGGTCACGGGATGCCTACGGGTCCTCCGCCGCAGGGGTAAAAAACGACAATTTATGCCGGGGCAGGCGGTATGGTTCCGGCGCGAGGAACAAAATTCCGGCTCCTCCACGAACGTATTTGGAAAATCTGGGAGCAGATTCACACGGGTTATTTTTGGAGCGAGCGGCCGGCGCGATAGTCACGCTCCAGGGCAGGCGATTTTCATTTCGTATTTTTTCAGCCCTCAAACGATGGCTGCTGCTACTCGGTGACAGCGGTCAGCGATCCAACTCGGCTCCAGCATGATCCGGATGCTGGGGCCGTTTTCTTTGTGCGGCCTGAACCCGCACCCGACCGACCGCGCATAGGAACGGACGTGATAGATCGCGCTGAAACCGCCATGGCCTCGTCAACGATGCCGCTGAGAACAGTAGATCGATTTATGATGCGATCGGCCATGCCGCGCTCCTCGCTTATGCAGGCGGGAGTCTCTCAGCCACCGACGCCGGGCTGAGCCTTGGCCGGCGATGCTTGCTATGACGCGAGGGCAGCTTTGTTCAATAGTGAACGCTAAGTCCGACACCGGCATAGCTGGACCGACGTTGTGAACCTCGGGGCGGCCCGCTAGGGGCGGCGTCCCTCCTGGCGCTCTGGAACGCTCGGGACGCTGATGAATTTTCCGGTGATGAGTGCGGAGGATTATCTCGAGAGGGCTTAACACTGCCGTCGGGCCAAAGAGACCGCCGACGACACGTTTAGAGCGGATGGAGCACAGTTATCGGGTTCTGGCTGCCAGCAAAGCAGCCCTCGCGGCTTCGCAAGAAGTGGAAGAGGAATTGAACACTCGGCGTTGAGCTAGCGTAAGGGGCGGCTCAATTGGCGGCCCTTCCACTCGCCCCCCTACCGGTTGCCGGGGGGGCCTCTCCATTCGACCCCGGAGTTCTCCGGATAAGCCGATAAAGAACTTTTTAAAGCCGCCCTGCGATCCTCGTTATCGATGGATCAAGACCCGCCATGGGAATGACTCATGCCCGCGCTGCGGCGCGGATACGCTCGACTGGCGGGTTAGATGGTACGCGACAATAGACCGGTGGAGGCAAGCCGATTGCCGGAGCCGACGCGGACCGAAGCGCCAACTAGAACCCAGGAATCGTCACGACATCCGGAGCCGCCCAGACCTTAAAGGAGCGTCATTTCATGAAAGGCTTATTGCTCGCTGTCGGCATCCTTTTGGCCCTTTACGTCGTCGACCAGCATTCCAACCACGGTCAATACACCGATGCCGTCCAGCGTATGGCATCTCAGATGAGGCATTCCTTCGGAGTGTAAGGCCGAGGCCGCCATCCTTCGCGCGGCGTTCTCGGGGGCGGTCGCCCTTCATCTGCATTGTGGAATTTCCGCTAACTTGCTGTCCAGCGCGCTCATACCAGCTTGAGTCTATCTCTCAGTTTGCGGTTGATGTGCATTTCAGCGCGCCGCCTGACTTGAGCCGGGGCCGCTTTCAAGCTGCCGCGGCTTACTACAGAAAATTTCGGCCGCGCCGTCTGACCCGCGGCGCTGCCATTGTCAATGGATGCAAAGCTGCGACTCGTTCGAGAAGCCTCAACTAGGCGCTGCGCCTGACTTCGGTGGCTATCACATTTTCAAGCTCTCTCGCCGCTTCTTGTTCGGTCATGCCGCTAACAAGAGCTACTTCTTCGGACAAGCGATCAACGGCCGTCGTGTAGAGCTGCCGTTCGGCGTAGCTCTGGTCTGGGCTGGCAGCGCGCCTGTGGAGATCGCGCATCACTTCGGCAATTGCAACAATATCACCCGAATTGATCTTGCTTTCGTACTCTTGAGCAATCCGGGACCAATTGCCCCGCGGCTTATGAGGTGGTTGACCCAGGATTCGTCGTGCGTGCTGGATGGTGCTGGGGTCGGACAACCGACGCATTCCGGTTTTGGCCGCTCTACTCGTCGGAACGCGTAGTGTCATCTTGCTCTTCTCGAAATAGACGACGAAGAACTCGAGGCAGGCGCCGGCTACAGTCTGCTCTTCGATCGCAACGATTTGACCGACACCGTGCGCAGGGTAGACGATCAGGTCAGTCGCCTTGAATCCAAAGCGCGTCTTGTTGTTCTGGCTTCCATCCGCTTGACCGGCAGGGGGCGTAGCTGATTGCGTGTGGGCTGAATGATTAGCGCTAGGCTGATAATCAAAATTCATTTCGCGACATGCTCCATGATATCTGAAATTGGTTTCTTGCCAATTCGAGCTCTGATCAATGAACGCATTAGAAACAAACGGCGGGGCTCAAAAAAATGCCGCCCTATCTATCCCTCACCAATAAGCTGCGAGCGCGAGCGCCGCCACGATAATGGCGCCAGCTATATCCATTCGGTTCGATGGCGTGACTTCTTGGCAACGAGTTCGCAGCGTACAAATCCAGCAGTTGCCATGCCTGCAGGCAAGTGACTGGTAAACGCGGTGCGAAGAAGATACCCAGGGAACTTTTGCGCGATGTGACCGACGTCGCATTGAGCGTTGATCTTTAGCTCGGGCCGGTTTGGCGAGTTCCGCATAGACCAATGGCGCATTGTCTAGCGCTGGCCAGTTTGGAGAAGCTCTCTGTACGCAGCGGTGCACACTACACGCTTACGCAACTCCAACGCCAGCGGCGGTAGGGGCGCCGGTGCTTTTATGAGGTCGGTGCTGTCCTAGTTGTGGTGAGCGATTGACCGCTGTCTTGTGCTTCCTGCTAGCTGGAGCTGAGGAAGCGCGGGTAAGCAGCCTTGGCATCCGCTAGGTTCAATTCACCCTCCAGCACAGCGAGGATCATCTCGCTCACGACTTCCTTGCGCCTGTCGTAGTCGAGGCCGCGGGGCACGATCTGGTCAATCGCAGTGAAGATCTCGTGCGGTTGGGCGGCAATGATGCCCGTCAGGGTCGGCCCGCGGCTCAAGATCTTCGGCCGCGTAATCAGCTTTGGCCTGCTGGCGCGCATAGGCGCGGTCTTGAGACCCTTGCTCCAGGCCAATGAGTGAACGTAGGGCAACTCGCGGCCGGTCTCCTCGGCGACGCGCCGTGCAGTCCATTCGGGGTGTGCCGTGATCACCGCAGCAACTTCTGATGCTGGCATGTAACCAGCAGATTTTGACTTCCACGTTCCTTTCCATGCCCGCAGTTTCGCGTCGGCATTGAGTGTAGAAGCTGTCTTACCACGTTGTTGAGAGCCGGATCTTTGCTCAAGGCAATCGCCAGCGCCTCAAATTTAATGATCCGAGCACGATCACCTCGGCGTTGCGTCACCTCGGCGATCGTCATTCCCTTGTTCATGATGCAGTCGGTTGCGGTCTCGACCTGCTCGGCCGTATATTTGTAACTTCCCCGCTGATAGGATGCATTTCGGCAGGCGCGGCACGCGCGCCGCGGTGCGCCAGTTTTTGAATCCCTCTCTATACGAAGGTTGTCACCGGAGAGCGGATGCCCTTGCTTGCAGTGTGTCTGCTTAGCCTTCAGAGCACGAGCCGCATTGGCCTTGTTCATTTTTGCATTCGCGTCGCGGACCGCCATGATTCGGCTCCAACACGCTGGCTGATACTTCTCGCGCTCCTTGAACGAAAATCATCTTGGGGGCTGTCAGAACCAACGTCCGGATCGATCCACCATCTCGAACGAAGTGCTGTTCGATCCGCGCAACGTCGTCGTCGGTGAGGTCTAAGCACGTTCGGCACCGGCGATACTGATAGTTGCCCTTGATCGAGAAAATCAGCTGCGTGTTCTCTAAGGTCAACTCGTGGCCATATCTGCAGTGTTCGACTGCCATAGGATCGCTCCATCATCGCGGGATGCGCGTGCAGAGCCCAATCCTGAGTCGCGTCGGCGGAGTGTTCTGATCAGGTCGGAATAGCCGCGGAAATAGAGCGCGATCCGCTCACGGCGAGCTACGTCGCCCTAGGTGTTAACGGCTGTGTGACCGCAACGGTCACTTCTCCCTCGGGACGGTAAACTGACAGATCGCAAAAGTACGCCGCCGGGCCCGAAATGGTTTGTCCCGGCGGCGTCATGTTTTTCCAGCGCTGGGCCCTGAATTCCCAGTGCCGATAATCTAGCCGGGACCGTAACGAGACGGCTGTAGCCCGCGGCACACAGACAGGGAAAAAGAGGAGCTGGCGCGCCTTCGCTTAGCGCCGCCAGCTCCTCCGAAACGGTGACCGCGAGATGTTCAGAAGCCGGCCCCGTCCCTCGGAGAAGCCTGCACCGATCTGCTTGCTGATTAGGTAACGATTTCGGATGGCCGGTGGAGTACCCCGTCAGGTTCCTAGCAGGCACGTGGAGACGTCAGGTACGACTTCAGCTAGCCGCGGATGTACCGGCGCGGTCTGCTGAACAGAGGCGGCTTGCTCACTGGCGCCCGCGCACCCAGCAGAACGAAATGACGGCCTCAGCACCCCATGCTGAGGCCGTTTTCGATTTGGGCTTTGGTTGCTGGGACCACTCTTCGTACAGAACCCACTGAAGGGGCGCGGTGAAACCCGGGAGTGGGGCCGCCCGTAACCCCTTTTGCCCCAGGAGAAGCGATGGCCAACTCGGCAGCTACGTCAGTCAGCCGAGTTGGTTTCGAGAACAGCTATCGGTTTCCGGCAATCCAGGCCGGGAGTAATCCCTAATGGCGTTGTATTGCCGGGAACAAGCGGTGGCTCTGGAAGTAGTGTTCCTCGGCTCCTGGCTGAAATACCCCCAACCCCGGCCGGGAGTTATCAATGGCGGCCTCGGCGCGCGGCGCCGGGGTCGTTCTCTCATTTGTGGCTGCATAGTTGTTGCGAGATTTGCGCCACGCCAACCGTTCGCACTTCAGCTCACAAGCAACCCGGCTTTAGCCGCATCGACCGCAAGACACTATCCAATCCGTTTCCGTTGCAGTCGACAGTGCGGATCGGCATCGGCTTTTCTTCGTGGACGGCTTGATCTTGTTTGCTACTGGCGAGACGCTTTTTCTTTTTTGGGATCGGGGCGGTCGCTTCATGCCGGTGTCGAGCGACGATAGGAGGGGGCCCCGGGGCAGCGACGACAGGAACGGGCTCCGCGGCGGATATCGTCTGCGCTACAGGCGGCGGCGCTACCAACGCGATCGGTGGCGTCGGTGCCTCGGGAACGGCCGCATTGACGGCTGTATCGTGCTCGGGAATGAGCGACAGCCTATCGGTCTTCCCGACGCTCTCAGTGACAGGATACTCAACGAGCGGTGTCGGCGCGGATCTCCCAAGTGCTGCAACCGCACCCGCCCCGACCAAGCCAACTATTCCAACTACTAAAATGCGGATCCACATTAAATGGCTCCTGACCAACGCAACGAACCGAAGAGCTTCCGAAAAACCGCACCCTCCGGCCGAAATTTGCCGAGAATAAGGCTAAGCTATTGGAACCTTTGATGTAATGGGAGCTGCCCGGGCCATCGTCGTGCATAAATGGCAGATGTGTCGAACGGGACGCCGGGGGGCGGCCTTAGCGCGCGATGTCGGCGCGTTCTCATTAGTGGGGCTTCATAGTTGCGGAAACTAACGTCATCCCAAACCGAAAAAGGAAACGCAGTGACGTGCGTTTCGCCTTGCGAGTTGTAGCGATGTCGAACTAGGTTGCCGGCATTCCTTAACGGAGATTTATCCAGTGGCGATTGGTACAGTGAAGTGGTTCAACCCAACGAAGGGCTATGGTTTCATCCAGCCGGACAATGGCGGCAAGGATGTCTTTGTGCATATTTCGGCAGTTGAGAAAGCCGGGCTGAGCAGCCTCAACGAGGGTGCAAAGGTCAGCTACGAAGAGCGGGAAAACCGCGGCAAGACGTCAGCCGAAAACCTCAGGCTAGGCTGACGTCGCGTCAGCGCGTCCGGAGCGTTGCGAATATCTGTCCCAGGAAAAGACGCCGCCGGTCTCACAAATGCATGCCCGGCGGCGTTTCCTTCCTGAACTGGGACACTGAAATCCCCAGCCACATCCAAACTGCACGACCTATGCCGACGTGATCATCGCCTGCTCGCACAGTAATTTCGTTCGCCAAGAGGGCGAGGCGATTGGCAAAGACCCCCACCGGGCTCTTTCGGGCGGCCCCGTAAGACTGGCGTCAGCTGGAAATATTTGGATACACAGACTGCAACATGGAGCGACAGTTACCGCCCGCTGCCTTCTGGCTGCCGGGCGTTCTACAGGTAACTCCCGGCATGTACCGCGCTCCTGGGGCCGTCTTTTTTCATGCTCGTGCCAGCGCGCTGGGAAAGCCCGGCTTGACCGACTTCTTGCGTCGGAAGCTCAGACTATGCGCTAGGTGGTGTGGACACTAGCGCATCCATAGAACAATGGCAGCGAGAGTGACGACGGCCCGGTAATTCCGGGCCGTTTTTTCGAAGCGGGTTGCGACACGTCGGAACTGCTTGAGCTTTGAGAA
>NZ_VKHP01000622.1 GCF_010811875.1 Bradyrhizobium uaiense | reverse complement strand
GTGTTCATCTCGTCGGCCGCGCCCTTGCGCCAGTGCGAATAAAGCGTCTCGAGCTCGACCACCTTGAAGTCGATATCGATGCCGATCTCCTTGAAGCTCTGCTGCAGGAATTCGTTCATCGGCAGCGACAGCATCTGCCCGGTGCCGCCCTGGGCGATGATGAAGGTCGTCTTCAGCGGCTTGTCCTTGGAATAGCCGGCTTCCTCCACCAGCTTCTTGGCGGCCGCGAGGTCGTATTTCAGCTCGAAGGTCGGGTTGCCGAACCATGGGCTCGACGGGTCGACCTGGCCCTTGGCCGGCTTCGCCAGTCCATTCATCAGTCCAACGACCGCGTCGCGGTCGATCGCGAGGTTGAGCGCCTTGCGCAGGCGG
>NZ_VKHP01000621.1 GCF_010811875.1 Bradyrhizobium uaiense | reverse complement strand
ACGGATTTCCGCTTCGGGTCACGAGCATCGCCCTCCGCAATAGACGGCGGCCTGTCAATTTCCGCTATACCCCGTTAGCGACAAAGGTCGTGCCGCGATGCAATATGTCGCGAAGGGCCAACAGGCGACATCCACACTAAAGGTCGCCCAATAGCGGCTTCAGTACATGGACGCGACCTATTACCTCAACCCAAGACTGCCGCAGTAGCGGCCAGGCGCCGGCGATGGCAACTTGGCCACTACTGGCAAGATGATCATTGTGCGCTATGCCGATGACCTCAGCATCGGATTTGAGCACCATGGACCAGCGGCGTCGCGCCGCTCAGTAGCCATAATACCCGCCCGGGCAAACCCAGTTGCCGTAAGCGTCGTAGCCG
>NZ_VKHP01000620.1 GCF_010811875.1 Bradyrhizobium uaiense | reverse complement strand
ACGGATTTCCGCTTCGGGTCACGAGCATCGCCCTCCGCAATAGACGGCGGCCTGTCAATTTCCGCTATACCCCGTTAGCGACAAAGGTCGTGCCGCGATGCAATATGTCGCGAAGGGCCAACAGGCGGCATCCACACTAAAGGTCGCCCAATAGCGGCCTCAGTACATGGACGCGACCTATTACCTCAACCCAAGACTGCCGCAGTACCGGCCAGGCGCTGGCGACGGCAACTTGGCCACTACTGGCAAAATGATCATTGTGCGCTATGCCGATGACCTCAGCATCGGATTTGAGCACCATGGACCAGCGGCGTCGCGCCGCTCAGTAGCCATAATACCCGCCCGGGCAAACCCAGTTGCCGTAAGCGTCGTAGCCG
>NZ_VKHP01000619.1 GCF_010811875.1 Bradyrhizobium uaiense | reverse complement strand
ACCAGTTGCCCCGCGTCGGGGCGGACCAGGCGAGCCTGGTAGGTCCACCGGCCCGCACCGCCCCGGCAGCTGCGGAAGCCTGTAATCCAGATCCGGTTGGCTGCGTGCAGCGCACGCGCGGCGTCCGGCGCAGGGCTCGCCGTTCTCCGGCCGCGCCAAGAGCCGCCGCGCCGGGCCGAATGCCGATGTCAAATTGGTGCACGACAAGCTCGAGGCTGAAGCCGCGGGGCTTGCGCGCATTTCCGCGAGCGCGATTGCGGACGCCGCGCGTGCGCTGCACGCAGCCAACCGGATCTGGATTACAGGCTTCCGCAGCTGCCGCGGCGTTGCGGACCTGTTGACCTACCAGCTTCGCCTGTTCCGCCCCGACGCGGTGCA
>NZ_VKHP01000618.1 GCF_010811875.1 Bradyrhizobium uaiense | reverse complement strand
CCATTGCGCCGGGTAAGAACTTTTCCAATTCGGACATCGATGAATCGGTGAAGCGTCTTTACGCCACCGGTTACTTCTCGAATGTCTCCATGCGCGTTTCCGGCAGCACGCTGGTCGTGACGGTGAACGAAAACCAGCTGGTCAACCAGGTGGTCTTCAACGGCAACCGCAAGATCAAGGACGACAAGCTGGCCGGCATCGTGCAGACCCAGCCGCTCGGTCCGTTCAACCAGGCTATCGTGACTGCGGATATTGCCCGCATCAAGGAAGCCTACGGTGCCATCGGTCGGAGCGACGTCGAAATCACCACCCAGACCGTTTCTGTCGGTCAGGGCCGCGTGAACATCGCTTTCGTCATCAACGAAGGTGAGCGGACCAAGAT
>NZ_VKHP01000617.1 GCF_010811875.1 Bradyrhizobium uaiense | reverse complement strand
AAGCGAGTCTGCATTTTATGAATATCTGATCCACATATTCCGACTGCTTTTACTGCAACACGAACTTGATCTTTCCCGCAAGTCGCTTCCTCAATTTGTTCTGCTTTTATTACATTATTCTCGTATAACACAGCTGCTCTAATGTTACTATCACCTCTTCTATATCATTAAGACAAAACTTAGAAAATAGCTGCCCAAGCTTGAGAGAATTTAAGAATAACCCAGTTAAAGAAGTTACCACCCATATCAAGTGTACTAACTTGTGTTGCTCCTTTAGGGAATTCGTAAACACCATTCATCATTTCGGTATGAACAAGACCGAAGGCAGTTGCCATAAGAAGAGCTAGTGCAATACCTACAGGTCCAGCTAAAACGGAATGAAG
>NZ_VKHP01000616.1 GCF_010811875.1 Bradyrhizobium uaiense | reverse complement strand
GCCGTGGCAGCCCGGCCGTGGCCGCGGCTGCCTCGCTGAATCCGACCAGGTAGGGCGCGGGCAGGGGCGTGGGCTGCAGCCGGGTATAGAAGGCCGGCGGCAGTTCGGCGAAACGGTTCCCGAAAGGGGGCAGCGGATAGGATTGCGTCATGGTCAGCCTGTGGCGCGCAGCCCGGACCGGGCCGCAATCCGCTATTTTGACAGAGAAGCGCGAATCCCATAGGATCGCTGCACTTTTGCGTCCTGCCGCGCCTGGCCGGACGCGGCAAGCTCTTCAACCTCCTCGATACGGCATCTCCCCGCAAGGCTGGCAATTTGGAATTCGCGCTGATCCCCTTCCTGAACGGCCTGGGCTACGGCTTTTTGCTGTTCCTGCTGTCCTC
>NZ_VKHP01000615.1 GCF_010811875.1 Bradyrhizobium uaiense | reverse complement strand
CGGCCAGGGCATCGAGTTCGACTATTGCTGCTGTCACGCCTGCTTCGCGCTCGAGGACGCCGGCTACGAAACCATCATGGTCAACTGCAATCCGGAGACGGTGTCGACCGACTACGACACCGCCAATCGGCTGTATTTCGAGCCGCTCACCGCCGAAGACGTGCTGGAGATCATCGCGACCGAGCGCAAGAACGGCACGCTGCACGGCGTGATCGTGCAGTTCGGCGGCCAGACCCCGCTGAAGCTTGCCCACGCGCTCGAAGCCGCCGACGTGCCGATCCTCGGCACCTCGCCTGACGCGATCGACCTCGCCGAGGACCGCGACCGCTTCAAGCGCGTGCTCGACAAGCTCCGTCTGAAGCAGCCGAAGAACGGCATCGCCT
>NZ_VKHP01000614.1 GCF_010811875.1 Bradyrhizobium uaiense | reverse complement strand
GACGAGGAGCAAACCGTCCTACATCCGCCGGTGCAGTTGCAAATCAGCGGGATGACCTGCGCTGCGTGCGCCACAACGATCGTGAAAAGGCTGTCCCGCATTGACGGGGTGCACGCGAGTGTCAATTTCGCCTCTGAGCGGGCGACGGTAACTGGCATGGGCGTCAAGGATGCGATAGCCGCTGTCAAGGATGCCGGCTACACCGCAGCCCTGCTCTCCGACATCGATCTAGCAGCCGAGGCAGAGCGCCGCATCACCATGTTAAGGCGCCGCCTCATTGTGGCCGTGCTCCTGACCTTGCCCCTCATGGACATCGGCCTGGTCTTAGCTTTGGAACCACAATTACGTTTCCCCGCGTGGGACTGGCTACTCGTCTCCCTCTCCC
>NZ_VKHP01000613.1 GCF_010811875.1 Bradyrhizobium uaiense | reverse complement strand
GATGCCGACTTCAAGGCTACGATTGCCAAGTTCGACCAGCTCCGTTCCTTGGGTGTGAGGTCCTTCTACATTGCCCTGGACGACATCGAACCTAAGTTCCACTGCGACGCCGACCGGCAGAAGTATCCCAACAATGGTGACGGGAAGTGGATCGCCGACGCCCAGGCTGATTACCTCAACCGGCTCGAGACTGAGTACGTCAAGAAGAATGGTCTGCCCCCACTCCAGACGGTGCCCACAAACTTCAGTGGTTCGGGGGAGGATCCCTACAAGGCTCAGTTTGGCACTCGCCTAGACAAGGACATTCGCGTCCAGTGGACTGGTGAGGGGGTGTTTTCGCCGTCCATCACTGAGTCTTCGGTGGCGCGTGCGGCGCAGTCCTACCA
>NZ_VKHP01000061.1 GCF_010811875.1 Bradyrhizobium uaiense | reverse complement strand
ATCTACATCCCGATCGGCGCGGTGCACCGGCTGGAGAATCCCGGCAAGATTCAGCTCGAGCTGATCGAGGTGCAGACCGGCAGCTATCTCGGCGAGGACGACATCATCCGCATCGAGGACGACTATCGGCGCACCTGAGGCGAGCGGGTTGCAGTGCCGGTTCGCAGCCGGCCCGTCCGCATCCGAATGCGGCACGCCGCGCACTGCAACTGAAGCGCTTTGCATCCCGAACGCCATGTTTGGAAAATCGTCATTTCCGCCGGGCTGCTGTGACGCAGTCTGTGATCTGCATACGCGCCCGGTTAGTCCAAGACCTTGGCGAGTGGCATCGTAGTTGCTCGAGGTGACCTTGACTTGGATAACTAGGCGACGGCGTTGCTAACGTTCCATGTTCAACGGAATACCTCGGAATTTCCAACCAGCTCTCTGTGAAGAACGGTAACAGTTCGCTTAACGGTGACGATGCGAGTGCGCGTCACGGGACGCCGACCGCGCCTTTCCGGTGCAGAGGGGTTATTCGGTGCGCATCGTCGCCTTCCGCACTGCCGGGAAAAGGTTGCGCAAAGTCACGAGCGAAATCATTGAAGCGACGAGAGACGGTGGCGAGATTTTTCCCGGCTCTCTGCAATTTTTAGGAATGGCCGGGGCTATCCGCCTATTGCCGGTCTCGCATGGAGAAGAAGATGACCGACGAGCAGTTGATGCGCCTGAAGGTCTACGGGAACAATGTCCAGCGCTATCGCCGATTGCTCGAGGGCAACCTAACCGAACAAGAGAGGGAATTCGTCGAAAGGCGCCTCACGGAAGAACAATTGGCGATCCAGCGGCTAAGGACGAATGGCCTCGTACATGGCACGTCAAAGCTCATGTGAACGGGTTCCTTCCTCCGCGAGACCATGGATGGCGCTGATTTTGACCGCAGTGTCGGGCAGCATGTAAACACTGGCTCTCGAGAGTTCCCGGCTTGTTCTAGGGGCTCACCAAGCAATGGCGGTCCTTAACGCTCAGCAATCACAGTCGAATTCCGCAGGGGCCCAACTTGTTCCACGAAGGCGTCGTCATTTTGCCCCGCCTCGTTCCTCGATGTCTCATTTTGTTCATATGTCTTACTAGGTAACACCAGCGTCATTTGTTCGCGGTCCGTTTCGCCGACACGTCTCGAGGCAGTCGATCACGGCCAAGCCCGAGCATTGCCCGCGGGTGCCGGTAGAGCGTCGGTCAAAGCCTGCTTGATGCGTTCGGCCTGCTCCTTCGTCAGCTTCTCGGCAAAGCGACCACCCTTTTCGAGCTGCGCCGGCCCCTTGAGGTCCCGATCATAGACCATCCAGTCGGTGCTTCCTTTCCGAACGAGGAATCTAGCCTGCGCAGGCGCGCTGAACTTCAACGATGCCTCCCAATCGGTCAGTCCGCCGGTCCCAAAAATACACGACCGGTGGCGGTTTGTTCCTAAACTGGGACACTGAAATTCCCAGCACCGCCTAGACTGCAAGGCCTATGCCGATAGACCCCGATTTCAGCGAACCATGCCGCGGCCTTTGAAGGGCAAAGACCTTGAGGTGGTCGATTTCCGAAATCGTGCGCTCTGTATGACGTGGAGCCAGCCAGTCCTCACAGCTCGGCCATCCGCCATGCGGTCTCCTGGATGAGGGCGATCACGGGATGTCGGCCCAAGGCGGCGTGATGGCGAACCTCTGGCGACGATTTTGTTTCCGAGGCACTCATCGATCAGGTTCAAGGCCACAGTCGAACCGTCCGCGACCTCTTCGTCCTGCTTGTCGTGATGGCGGTCTCGCAGATCAGCGCACTGACCACGGCCATGCCGACGGTTGCGGCTTGTTGGCTTGCGGGCGCGCCGAGTTCGGCGCCGGCTTGTGCGCCTGGGTGACATTGGTCGGCCGCCGCGGACGCGGCAATGGTATTTCGGAGGTTACCTTTGGCAGTTCCGACGTCTGCTCAGGAGCTTCCGCCTCCACCTTTGGCGGTGAGGCGTTAGCGATCAGACGGGCCAATTGCTCCTGGCTTGCGTTGAGCCGCTCGGTGACCGTCTTACTTTCCTGCGCCATCTGACTTTGGGTAGCCTTGATTTCGTCGATGACATTGTTGTTGCGTGCCATTTCCGCCTGGCCCGCCGCGATTTGCCTTGTCACGCTATCATTGTCGCGGACCAGTTGTTCTTGCCTCAGCTGCAGCTGTTCTACCGCTTGCCTTAGGGCAGCGAGATCGCGCGCCATCGGTCCAAGCTGCTGGGCCAGGTCGGGAGAAAGTGCGGCGGAGGTCGGCGCAATGTCTTTCGGCGGGACTTGTGTCAGCGGTGTAGGGTTCGAGGAGGGTACGACCGCTGTACCAGCGGAGGACCACCACCAAGCACCGCCGCCAATGGCTGCCAACAACACAAAACCGACGGCGGCCGGGTAACGCCAATCTCTCAATCGTGCAATCGTTGCTAGCAGCGCGCGAGACACTTTCATGCTGGTCGGCGGGGGTGAAGGGCTCACTCCCACTTCGCGCGCGAGGTTCGAAAGCTGCTCCTCCAAACTCGCGAGCTGCCCTTCCGCAACCTTGTTGTCCAGTGTGGAGTCCATTTGGCGCTCCGTATCAAATATCAACCTGATCCGACTGAGGGCAGAACTAGGGGCAACAATTGCCCAACTGAGTCATCATTGAGGCACGCAAATGGGAAAGCGTGTAGCGTACTGCAGCTTAGGCAAGGAGGGAAGCGGCTCGGCGGCTTGAGCTCACTTGGACCGCGAGGTTACTAGTCAGACGTTGAACGTCCACCTTGAACTTGCTGTGGACCTCTTCAGGGCTGCCCATACTGCGATGATGCTATCGGCGGCGTCAGCCTGCACCACGAAACAACCGGTCTCGTGACACGCTAGGCGCGTGCGGCCGTGTCGGCTGATCGCTTGAGACTGCACCGTCGCGGACAACACGGAAGATGCCCGAGAGGAAACGAGGGCCTCGGTTGCCAAGCTTCGTCACACCAAAGGTCTAGTATTTATTTCAAGTATAAACCATCACGTCGGCTACAGGATCATCACGGCGCTCGTTGGAAAACTGCGGAGATCGCCTCCGCCGAGCCGGTGCAGCAAATTCCTTGCGCCGGCGCGCCGGCTCGGTGCGGCCTGAACCAGCCTTGAATTTACTTTTGGCACGAACTATCTTGCGGTGACATCAGGACCCTTGCCTTCAACAGACCCGGATGCCCAGGAGATTTGATTTGGCACTCGCGAAGGAGTCCCCACCGGTTTCACCCAGGAGCGGGGTTGATCAGGAGGCCGAGTACAGGGCTCAGACACGGCTTTGGCTTCGGCTGCTTGCCTGCACAACGCTGATCGAGGGTGAGCTGCGGCGCCGGTTCCGCGAGGAATTCGATTTCACGATGCCGCGCTTCGACGTGCTGGCCCAGCTCGACCGCGAACCGAGTGGATTGGTGCTGGGAGAACTGCCGAAGCGCCTGATGGTCTCTGCCGGAAACCTCACACCGATCGTCGATCGTCTGGTCGAGGACGGTTTCATCACCCGGACGCCTTCGAACCTGGATCGGCGCGTACAGATCGTCTGCATGACGGTCGAGGGCCGGAAAGCCTTCAGGCGCATGGCCAAGAGCCACGGCTCATGGCTGGCCGAGCTGCTGGCGGGATTCCCGGCTGACCGGCTCGACGCCTTGACCGGGGAGCTCGACGCGCTCAAGGGCGCCGTCAAGGACGCGATGCAGAAGCCGTGAACGGAGATGGCTCTAGCGCCGCACCCGAACGCCGGCCGCCTCCCGAAAAATATGCGACAGCTGCAAGCCGCGCAGCGCGGTGTTGATCGGCACCACGATCGCGCCCAGATCGCGGCGGTCTGCACGTAGCTCCAGCGGGTCTCCCCGGCGACGAGCAGGATGCGATCGCCGTAACGATCCGCCTGCCGCGTCAGAATCGTGGAGAGGATCCTGTCCTGCGACGGAAATAAGTCGACCGCGCGCGTCCACGCCGGCGTCGCACCGCCCTGCTCCACGTCTTGCCGGCGTCTGCCTGCACGTCGCTCTCCGACACCATCCTGCCGCTCAGTCAGGGCAGCAGCTTGTACTTTCCGTCCTCGATCTGAACCAGGATACGCGAGCGATCATCGACGCCGTGCCGATCCGCCGGCGTGTAGGTGTAGACGCCCTGCGTCCCGGCCAGTTCCTTGGTGGAGAACAGCGCCTGGCGAAGCGCCGCGCGGAATTCCGGCGAGCCCGGCTTGGCTCCGGTCGCCAACGCGCGCTTGGCCGCATCGACGAGCACCAGCCAGCCATCGAAGGAATAGGACGAGAACGAGTCGGTCGGCGGCTCGCCATTCGCCTTCTCGAACGCCCCGCGGAAATCCAGCGCAACCTTCTGGATCGGATTGCTGGCCGGAAGCTGCTCGGCCGCGGTCACCGGCCCGGTCGGGCAGATGATTCCGTTGGCAGCCTTGCCGGCGAGCCGCAGGAAATCGGCGCTGATCAGTCCGTGGTTGCCGTAGAGCGGCCCCTTGTAGCCACGCTCGGACAACGCGAGCACCGGCAACGCTCCCGGCGTTCCGGTGCCGCCGAGCATGATGGCGTCGGGCCGCGCAGCCAGCGCGCGCAACACCTGGGCCGTCACCGACGAATCCGATCGGGCGTATCGCTCGTTGGCGATGACCTTGATGTCGGCGGCCTTGGCGCTCTGCGACAGCGAATCGTACATGAGGTCGCCGAAGGCATCCGAGAAGCCGATGAACGCGACGGTCTTCAACCCCCGCGCCTTCATGTGATCGACGATGCCTTGAACGAGAAGCGGCGTCGGTTGCGGCGTCTGCACGACCCACGGCCCGCCATCGCCAGGCGGCACCGGTGCGATCGGTGACACCGCGATCATCGGAATCTTCATCTCGATCGCGGCGGTCGCCATCGCCAGTGTCTGCGGCGCGCCCGACGTGCCGATCAGAATGTCGACCTTCTCCTGTTCGACGAGCTTGCGCGCGTTGCGCGCCGACGCCGTGGGATCGGAGGCATCATCGAGCTGGATCACGCGGAGCTTTTCACCGCTGACTTCGCCGACATAGGCCTCGCCGGCCGCAATCCCCTTTGCGTTTGGAATCCCGATCGACGACACCGGCCCGCTGAGGCCGGTGACGAAGCCGACCAGGATGTCCGCCTGCCCGGCCTGCGGAACGGCGACCAGCAGCGCGGCCGAGGCCAGCAGGGTCTTCATCGAGATCATGCACCTGTCCTTCTTGATTTGCGTTTCTTCTGTCGGGCAAGCGCCAGCCGCTCGCTTCAGTTCGCCGAAACCAGCGCGATCACGCGCAGCGGGCTGCCGGAACCGTTCTGGATCTTCAAGGGCGAAGCCACGATCACGGCACCGGTGGCGGGAAGCTGATCGAGGTTGCAGAGACATTGAAGGCCATAGCGGCCTGCACCGTGCAGGAAGTGATGCGCCGGATAAGGCGGCTCGAAATGGCCGGCCTGGCCTGCGTCGGTGCCGATCGTCTCGGTGCCGAATCCGATGATGCCGCGCTCTTCAACCAGCCATTTCATCACGGCCGGATTCGGGCCCGGCGTGTGCGCGCCGTCATCCCTGAGATTGGAGTAGTCGCGCCAGCCCTTCTTCGACCAGTCGGTGCGCAGCAGAACCCAATTCCGCTCGGGAATCCGACCATGCTTCGCTTCCCAGGCTTCGACCAGCGGGACCGTGAGCAGGAAGTCCGGATCCTGCGCCGCTCCCGCCGAGCAGTCGATGACGCATGCCGGCGCGATCATGTCCTTGGCAGGCATGGAGTCGACGGAATTGTTCGGCAGGTCCTTGCCGGTGAACCAGTGAATCGGCGCATCGAAATGCGTACCGGTATGCTCGCCGAACATCACGTTGTTCCAGTACCAGGCGGGACCGCGCCCATCGTACCGCGAGATCTCCTGAATCCGAACGGGAGCTGCCTGGCCAAACTCCGGCGGCAGCACGATGACCGGAAAATCCGGGCTGAGCGTGAAGGTCAGATCGACGACGCGCACCGCGCCCGACGAGATTGCACCGGCCAGCTCCAGGAGATTCTTGCTTTGCATTGTCACATCCTCCCGCTTGGTTGAAATCCTGATCTTATTTGTCGAGCTCGCGCTCGAGCGCTTTCGGATTGGCTGCAAGACGCTGCCTGATTTCCTCGGCAACGTCCCCGACATAGATCTCCTCGAGCCCGCCCCGCAGCGCGGACACGATGGCCTGCGCAACGGCGCGTGGCGCGACCTTGGGCGGCGGCACGGTCTGGAACCACTCGGTATCGACCGGCCCGGTGAACAGGTTCATCACCTTGACGCCGCCCGGCCTGAGCTCGGCACGAAGGCAATGCGACAGTGACAGACAGGCAGCTTGCGACGCCGAGTAGGCGCCGAAAGCAGGCCAGTTCGCCAGCGCATGGACCGACAGGATATTGACCCAGGCAGCGCTGCTGCTGACACCGTCCGCGCCCCGCATGCGCATGGCGGGACCGAAGGCCTGCGCAAGATTGACGAAGCCGAGATAGGCCTGGTCGATCTCGTCGCGCGCGATGCTCGTGCCCCTGCGGTCGAGCAGGCCGCCGGGCCGCACATACTCGGTCGTGTTAACGAGGATATCGACCTTGCCGCCGATGTCGGCCGCGAGATCGGCCGCCGACTTTTCGTCTGACGCGTCGAGCGTAACGACTTCGACCCCCTGCTGGCCGCGCAGCAGCTGCTCGCCGGCGAACGGCCGCCACGGTTCGGCAACGCCGACAAACACCGTCTTCGCGCCCGCGGCCTTCAGCGCCGCGACCGCCTCCTGGCCGATCACGCTGCGGCCGTTGGTCACGAGCACACGACGGAATTTAGGATCGGCCGTCATTTCCCGCCACTGCCTGTCATCTGCCATGTTGGGAGTCTCCCCCTCGGGTCGGGCGAAGGCCACCGCCTGACCACTCTTGTCGAGCTGAAACGACATCACGACCGGCGCGCCCTCGACGCAGTCGGCATGCAGATGCGCCACCATGGTCGGACCACAGTCCATCTTGACGAGACCAATGCGCCAGGGCGCCCGCTCGCGGAAATAAACGTCGCTTGGTACGCGTGCCGTGGTTTCGGCCAGCAGCACGCCGCGACGCGGCGCATCGACGAAGGAAAGACCGGCCGACAGGCAGGCGGGACATGCCTCGCGCGCCGGATAGGCGAAGGCGCCGCAGGCCTCGCAGCGCTGCAACACAAAGCGCCCTTCGGCAGCCGCGCGCGTGAACCCGTGTGATGTCCGGCTGCGCGGCCGCGGCGGCGATGCCGGAAGCCGCGTCCGCAGCAGCGGGTTCTTGCGCCGGGGCGGCTGAACCGGATCGATCATCGTGCAGGTCCTGCAAAGATCGCGGCGCCGGAGGCCAGGCCGCGGTCATAGTTGATCATACCGAAGCCCGCGGCCAAACCGAGTTTTGCATTCTTCACCTGCGTGGGACCGGCCTCTCCCAGCACCTGCCGCAATCCTTCGACCAGCCCGAGATAGGCGCCGGCGGCGCCGGCCTGGCCCGCCGAGAGCTGACCGCCCGAGGTGTTGTGCGGGAAGTCGCCGTCAATCGTAAGGTCGTGCTGACGAACGAAGGCCGCGCCCTCGCCCTTGCTGCAGAAACCGAGATCCTCGAACTGCATCATCGTGATGACCGGATAGTCGTCGTAGGTCTGCACGATGTCGAGATCGTCGGGCTTCACGCCGGCCATCGCGTAGAGCTCGCCGACATCCATCGCCCAGCCGCCGCGCACCTGCATCGGATCGTTGGCGAAGGCGTTGTGCCGCTCGATCGTCGACAGCAATCGCGCCGCCGGCAATCCCAGCGATGCCGCGGTGTGGTCCCGCATCACCAGGAACGCCTCGGCACCGGCGCACGGCATGACGCAATCGAACAGATGAATGGGATCGGATATCGGGCGGGCCGCCAGATACTGCTCGATCGTCAGCGGCGTCTTCATCAGCGCGTGCGGGTTGCGCAGCGCGTTGGCGCGCTGGGCGACCGCGATCCTGCCGACGTCCTCGCGCGTGACACCAAAGGTCCGCATATAGTTGCGCGCGATCAGTGCGAAGCTCGCATTGGCGCCGCCCGCGCCATAGGGATAGACCGCGTCCCGGTTGAAGCGCGAGAAGTTCTCGAGCGTCAGGCGGAAGGAATCGACGTGGTTGGTATCGCCGGCCACGCAGGCCACGATGTCGGCATCGTGCGCCTGCACCGCGCGCGCAGCCTTCCGCAATGCCGCGATGGCGCTGGCGCCGCCGAGCGGGATGGTGTCCAGCCATCTGACGCACAGCCCGAAATGCTGCGTCAGTCCGATCCCGCTGTCGTTCCCCATGGTGAAGCTGGAAACGCACAGACCGTCGATGTCGGAGACCTTGATGCCGGCTCGCGCGACCAGCGCACTCAACGCGCGGCCAATCCACCATTGCGCGCTCTCGATGGAATAACGCGCATAAGGGATCGTGACGGGGGCCGCCATCACGATGCCGTCATAGGGTGTGCGCAGGGAATTTGTCACCAGCCGCCTGCCTTGCTTACCCGCCTCGGATCACCGTCACATCGATAGTGCCACGGGTCGCTTTCGAACAGGGGCACCTTCTCGGGTCTCATCACGTCTGGCTCTCCAGAGCTGGTCGGCTGCTCGGACGCTAACGCTTGCGCGCGAGCATCGCCCGGAAATCGTCACGGGCCAGGGCACTGGCACGCTTGAAGCTCGGCCCTCGGCTCGGCTCCGTGCCATTGAGCCGCCTGAGCTGCACCCACATCTCGGCGCTCTTCAACGCCACCGCGGCGCAGTTCACGACCGGCGCGTGTCCGACCTTCAGGCCGTGCTCCCGCCCGATCAGCAGGCCCGGCAGCACGCCGGCCGGGATCACCACGTCGGCGCCGCGCTCCACCAGCGGAAGGGCGCCGCTCATGAAATCCTCGATCATCCTGGCATGGGCCGCTTCATCGCCGGCGAATGCACTTGCGAAATCCTCCGGCTTGCAACCGAGGCCGGTCACGTGGACGACGCGATCGGCGAGGCCGTACCGTTCGGCCTGCTCGTAGTGCCAGACCTCGAAGACGGTATCGAGCGTCACGAGGCCAAGGCGCCGGCCGAGCTGCGATGCTGCAAGCAGTGTCGCCTCGCCGGTTCCGATCACGGGAATGTCGAGCGCCGAGCGCAGCTCGTAAAGCCCCGGGTCCTGGAAGTGGCCCATCACGAAGGCGTCGAAGCCGCTCTCTTCGGCCGCGATGCCGTTGTCGATCGCCTGAACGGCGCAACGCAATTCGGCGAGCCGGCCGAACTCCCGATCCGGCGGCGAAATGCCCTCGACGTGAACCGTGGTGCCGGCCGCGGCGATGCTGTTGAGGTACTCCGACAGCCGCGCCATATAGGGCGCGTTCACGCTCGCATCGACGAAACTTTGCCAGAAGATGCGCATCGCCCTTCTCCACAAACCGTGACAGGAGCATCGGCTGCCGGCTTGCCGACGGATATATTTCAACCATAAACTAATTGACGCGTCAAATGCGTGCGCCGGCGCCCGCCAAGGGGGCCTCGCGGGCGCCGCGAGGAGGCTCGTTTCGCGGGACAAAGAAGGCACGGAAATGGCGCACCCGGACGGAATTGTATGCAACAACATTTTTTTCTGACAGCCCCGTGACACGTGTTGACGGCGCCACGGAGAATACTTTAGGCTTTAAATAATTGCCCGCCGGCCGCTGCCGGGGGCCATAACGATGATGTTGCAGGCACCGATTTTGAGAGACTCAATCGCGTGGACTAGCGTCGGGTCTGAACGGGCGGCAGCAGCATCGCCGGTCGCGCTTCGCTTCTGCGGCATTCGCCTGCTTTCGCTTCGACAGACATCTGTGAATTTCCGCCGCCCCGCCTGCTGTTCGAGCGGCACGCCTTGCCATGGCCGCTGACGCCCGGCCGAGCGAACTTTCTTCTCGCCGCGCCGGCGTCTGGCGCTGCAGCAACAGTTTCAGTCGGTTGGTTCGCAGTCCGGGCTCCCTGCCCGGCTTCCAGACATTCGTACCCAGCATCTATGGAGGACAACGCAAATGCGGCAGATGACTCTGGGCTTACTCGCACTTGTCGCCGGCATCTTCGCGGCACCGGCTGCGCAGGCCGACATCACGATCGGCTTCGTCACCTCGCTGAGCGGCAACGGCGCGTCGATCGGCATCCCCTATGGGCGCGGCATCAATGCCGCCTATGAATACAAGAAGACCATCAACGGCGAGACCATCCGCCTGATCCAGCTCGACGACGGCTCCGATCCGTCGGCCGCGACGCGCAACGCGCGCAAGCTGGTCGAGGAAGAAAAGGTCGACCTCCTGATCGGCACTGCGACGACCCCTTCGACCATCGCCATGGCGGCCGTCGCCAGCGAATTGAAGGTGCCGATGATCGCGATCTCGCCACTCGGCAAACTCCCGGATTCGCCGGAGCAATGGGTCGTGTCGGTGCCGCAGCCGGCGTCGCTGCTGGTCAAGATCGTCGCCGATCGGATGAAGCGCGACGGCATGAAGAACATCGGCTATATCGGCTTCTCCGATGCGTGGGGCGATCTCGTCTACAGCGGGGCCAAGGCCGCCGAGTCCACTGACGACATCAAGGTCCAGACCAACGAGCGCTATGCCCGCACCGACACCTCGGTAACCGCGCAGATCCTCAAGGTCATGGCCGCGCGTCCCGACGCGGTGCTGATCGGCGGCTCCGGCACGCAAGGCGCGCTGCCGCTCATCACGCTCGCCGAGCGCGGCTTCAAGGGCAATACCTACGGCACCGTGGCGCTGGTCAATCCGGACTTCGTCACCGTCGGCGGCAAGTCCGCCGAGGGCATTCAGGTCTCCGCCGGCCCGGTGATCGTGGCCGAACAGCTTCCGGACGACCACTTCGCCAAGAAGATCGCGCTCGATTTCCGCGCGGTCTACCAGAAGACCCACAACATTCCGACCACCGACGGGTTCTCCGCCTACTCTTTCGATGCCTGGCTGATCTTTGCCAACGCCGCCGAGCGGGCGCTGAAGACCGCAAAGCCCGGCACGGCGGAATTCCGCACGGCGCTGCGCGACGCCATCCTCAGCACCAAGGAACTGCCTGGCGTGCATGCCGTCTACAACTTCAAGCCCGGCGCGGTGACCGGGGTCGACGAGCGCTCGCTGGTCGTGGTCCGCCTCACCGGCGGCGCCTGGAAGTACGCACCATAAGCGGATCACGGCAGGCGATCAGAACGGGGGAACGGCGTCTCCATGACGAGCGACATCGCAGCCATCCTTGCGATCGACGGGATAGCCACCGGCGCGGTCTACGCGCTAGTGGCTATCGGGACCGTGCTCATCTTCACGGTGACGCGGGTCATCTTCATTCCGTTCGGCGACATCGCCGCCTTCACCGCGCTGACGCTTGCGGCCCTCGATGCCAAGCGCTTTCCGGGGACCGGCGCGCTGGTCGTAGCGCTGGCGTGCCTTGCGACCCTGATCGAGGTCATTTCGCTCATTCGCAACGGCGAGGTCCGCCTGCTGCCGCGCGCACTGCTGCTCTATCTCGCCATTCCCTTGGCCGTCGTCGGCATTGCCTGGCTCACCATGCGCATGGACCCGCCGCTTGCGGTCCGGCTCGTGCTGGCGCTGATGCTGATCACGCCGATCGCTCCGCTGCTTGACCGGATCGTGTTCCGCCCGATCGCCGACGGCACGGTGCTGCTGCTGCTGACGGTCTCGGTGGCGCTGCATTTCGCGCTGGTCGGCCTCGGCCTGCTGTTCTTCGGCCCCGAGGGGGTCCGGACCGAACCGCTGACGTCATTCTCGACGGAGTTCGCCGGCGTGCTGGTCTCGGGCCAGACTATGCTGATCGTGCTCGCCGCGCTGGTCTTCAGCGGCCTGCTCTACCTCTTCTTCGACTTCACGCTGGTCGGCAAATCGCTCCGCGCCACGGCGGTGAACCGGACCGGCTCGCGCCTGATGGGCATCCGGCCGGAGCGTGCCGGTACCATCGCCTATCTCCTGGGCTCGCTGATGGCCGGCGTGTCGGGCATCCTGATCGCGCCGGTCAATACCGTGTTCTATGATTCCGGCTTCCTGATCGGTCTCAAGGCGTTCGTCGGCGCCATCGTCGGCGGCATGACCAGCTATCCCGGCGCCGCGATCGGCGCGGTCGGGGTCGGCATCCTCGAAAGCTTCGCATCGTTCCAGAGCAGCGCGCTGAAAGACGTCATCGTGTTCTCGCTGCTGATCCCGATCCTGATCTGGCGATCCCTCGCCTCGCTGCATTCCGAGGAGGAGATCGAGGAATGACGCGCCTTCACGTTCAGCTCGCTGCGGCAGCGGTGCTCGCGTGCCTGGCACTCGCGCCCCTCGTCCTCAGCCCGTTCAGCGTCACGTTGATGAACTATATCGGCATCTATTCGCTCGTCGCCATCGGCCTTGCGCTCCTCACCGGCGTCGGCGGCATCGTGTCGTTCGGACAGGCCGCGTTCGTCGGCATCGCGGCCTATGCGACGGCATGGGTCTCTGCCCTGAACGGCCAATCGCCCTGGCTCGGCCTGCTGTTCGGGGTGGTGCTGACCTGCGGCGTCGCGGCGGTCCTCGGCGTCGTCACCTTGCGGCTTCAGGGCCATTTCCTCTCGCTCTCGACCGTGGCATGGGGCCTTGCGATCGGCTTCCTGTTCGGCAATGTCGAGGGGCTCGGCCGCTTCAACGGCATCTCGTCGATCCCGCCGATCAGCATCGGTTCGCTCGCGCTCGTCTCCAGCGCACAGATCTATTACCTGATCTGGGGCATCGTCGCTCTGGTACTCCTGCTCGGCTACAACCTCCTGGACTCGCGGCTCGGCCGCGCCATGCGAGCGCTGCGCGGCGGCAATACGCTGGTCGAGAGCCTCGGGATCAACGCCTTCCGGATCAAGCTCGCGGCATTCGTGATCGCAGCGTTCCTGGCCGCGCTCTCCGGATGGCTTTACGCGCATATGAGCCGCTTCATCAGCCCGGGCCCATTCGATGCCAGCATGGGCATCGAATATCTGATGATGACGATGGTCGGCGGTGCTGGCAGCCTGCTCGGCGGGGTCGTCGGCGCCGCCATCGTGACCCTGCTCAAGAACAGCGTGCAGGACTATCTGCCGCTGATCGCCAAAGGCGCATCCGGGCAGCTCGAGATCGTCGCCTTCTCCGCGCTGTTCATCCTGTTCCTGCAATGGGCGCGGCAGGGCATCGTGCCCTCGATCGCGCGCTATCTGCCGAAGATCAGGCGCGAGCGGCCGCAGCCGGCGCCGCCGCTGCCGCGCCGTCCGCAGCCGACACCGGGCGAGCTTCTGCTGAAGGTCGATGGCGCTGAGCGCCGGTTCGGCGGCCTCGTCGCGGTCAACAATGTCAGCTTCGAGGTGAGGTCAGGCGAAATTCTTGCCGTGATCGGTCCGAACGGCGCCGGCAAGAGCACGATGTTCAACTGCCTGACCGGCGCCCTGCGGGTCAGCAAGGGCGAAATCGTCTTCGCGGGACGCCCGATCACGCGCGACCCGCAATCCCGCATCGCCAAGGCCGGCGTCGCCAGGACCTTCCAGCATGTCAAGCTGCGGCCGCGCATGAGCCTGCTGGAGAACGTCATGCTCGGCACCTATAGCCGAACCCGCACCGGCCTGTTCGCCGGCGCCTTTCGTCTCAATCAACGCGAGGAAGCCAGCGCCCGGCACGAGGCGCTGATGCAGCTCGAGCGCGTCGGGCTCGGCGACAAGCCGTTCGAGCTCGCCGGCAATCTTCCGCTCGGCAACCAGCGCATCCTGGAGATCGCACGGGCGCTCGCCGCCGATCCCGCCCTGCTGGTTCTGGACGAGCCGGCGGCGGGCCTGCGTCGCCAGGAGAAGCTGCGGCTGGCGGAACTGCTCCGCTCGCTGCGGGCGGACCACCTGACCATCCTGATCGTCGAGCACGACATGGAGTTCGTGATGTCACTGGTCGACCGCATCGTGGTGCTCGATTTCGGCTCCAAGCTTTGCGAGGGCGTCCCGAGCGCGATCCGCAGCGATGAGCGGGTTCAAGAGGCCTATCTCGGAGGCGTCGCGTGAGCCAGATGTTGTCTATGACCGACGTGACCGTCTGCTACGACAATGTCGAAGCCGTTCGCAACGTCTCGCTGTCGGTCGACGAGGGACAGATCGTCACCGTCATCGGCCCGAACGGCGCCGGCAAGACTACGCTGCTGATGGCGGCCATCGGGCTGCTCGCATCGCGCGGCAGCATGGTGTTCCGGGGCAGCGACATCCGGAAGATGTCAGTCGAGGATCGCGTCGAGCGCAGGCTATGCCTCGTTCCGGAGAAGCGCGAGCTGTTCTCCGACATGTCGGTTGCCGACAACCTCCTGCTCGGCTCCTACAGCCTGCGTGACCGCTCCGGCGTCCAGAAGACGCTGGACGAGGTCTATGATCGGTTTCCCCGGCTGAGGGAGCGGCAACGCCAGGCTGCCGGCACCCTCTCCGGCGGAGAGCGCCAGATGCTCGCGCTGGGACGCGCGCTGATGGCAAAGCCTGCGCTTCTGATGCTCGACGAGCCCAGCCTCGGCCTCGCGCCGCTGATCGTGCGTGAGATCTTCCGCACCATCGCGTCGTTGCGCGACCTCGGCGTGTCGATCCTGCTGGTCGAGCAGAACGCCCGTGCCGCGCTCGAGACGGCCGACTATGGCTACGTGCTGGAGACCGGCGAGATCGTTCAGTCCGGCCCCGCCAAGGACCTGATCCACGATCCCCGCCTGATCACGGCCTATCTCGGCGGACACTGAGACCATTGGGGTCGGTCCCGGCGAGCCGCACGACGAAATATCGAAAACAACCCCATGCACAGTAGCGGGCCACCGCAAGATCAGCGGCTTGGCGGCCCGGCGCAGCATCTGCTGCTTTTCAGAAATCGCTTGCGCCGTCGGGCAAATCAGTGGCATGATGCCATCATCGCGCCGTTCCGCCCTCACCCATCCCCCTCGCCGGAACGATCCTCGTCAGCATCGGAAAATGCTTGTTGCCGCCCGCGAACGGCGGAAACTGGACGAAGTCCGCGCGCATGCGCTTGATCACGTCCGAGCTTAGTGCGTGCGCAAGGGCTTGCGGGCTGTCGAACATCAGCCGGTTGCGCTGCATGTACTCGACCCGCTGCGACGGCAGCCGGTCGACCCAATCGATGCGCGTGTAGATCTCGATCTGGCGGACGCCGGGGAAGGTCCGCATGATCGACGGATGATGCTCCAGGTAATACAAATTCCAGGCATTCATGTCGTCGGCCGGCCCGGGATAATGCACGAGGTAGCTGCACGGCGTCACCGTGCCGTTCGCATGCGTGGTGTCGTCGACCGGAAAGACGCGCGTCACCATCGCCTGATGCGTCACGTCCAATCCGGCGAGGCTCGGCAGTCCGCGACCTGCCGCAAGACCTGCGAGCACGCTGCCGCGATCCATCGCTGCCTCGCACGCAAACAGGTTTAGAAATCGCAGTTGCAGCGCAAATACCGGCCCGGCCCCGTCGGCCTTGTAGGGATGATCGACCGATTGCTCCAGCGGCGTAAACAGCAGGCCCTCCGCCATTCCCGGAACCGACCCCACCACGGCAGAAGCAGCCGCAACATCGTCCGGGTCAACACGCCGTTCGCCTGTCGGATCGGAGAACGTCATGAACAGCGAGATCATGATGCCGTCATCTCCTCGCCGGCTTGCAGATGCGACATCAGCGCCGCGCGGACGTCGTCGGGCCAGGGTATCGCGTGATGATCGACCAGCGACGTCGCGGCAAGGATCTGGCGCGCGCGCCAGCGCAGGCCATCTGCGCCGGTGACGACGTGCGCCAGATGAAGCGACGCGCGGCCGATCTTGACGATGTGCAGGCCGAACGTCAGACGGTCGCCGAACTTCGACGGCCGTGAGAAGTCGCAGGCCAGATGCACCGTCGGCGTCCCGATCTTGCGGACAGTGATGAGCTCCGGCCAGGAAAACCCGATCGTGGCCCAGAATTCCTCGACCACACCGTTGAGGATGTTCAGGTAGGACGGGAAATAGGCGATGCCCGACGGATCGCAGTCGCCGAACCTCAGCTCGCGATCGAACGAGAACGACGTCATCAGATCGCGACGACGGGGTGCCGGATGACGCCGACGCCATCGACGCCGGCCTCGACCACGTCGCCGGGCCACAGCCATTCCTGGGGGCTCATGCCGGCGCCGACGCCTTCGGGCGTTCCGGTCGCGATGATGTCGCCCGGTTCGAGCGTCATGCCCGACGAAATGTCGGCGATCAAGGTTGGAATATCGAAGATCATGTATCGGGTGTTGGAGTCCTGCTTCATGACGCCATTCTTGGTCAGCCAGAGCCGGAGATCATGCGGATCGGGAATCTCGTCGGCAGTCACGATGCAGGGGCCGAACGGCGCGTAGGTGTCCATGCCCTTGGAGAAGATCCACTGCCCGGCACGGCGATTGTCGCGCGCGGAAATGTCGATCATGACAGAATAGCCGAAGACGTGATCCATCGCCTTCTCGGCCGGGATGCGGCTCGCGGTCTTGCCGACGATGACGGCGAGCTCGACTTCCCAGTCGAGCTGCTGGGTCATGCCGGCATTGTGCTGGATCGCAGCCCCCGGCCCGATCACCGCGGTCGGCGGCTTCGAGAACACGACCGGCTGCTTCGGCAGATCCTTGTCGGTGTCCAGGCTCTTGGCGGACTCCGCGACGTGCGCGCGATAGTTCAGCCCGATGCCAAAGATGTTCTTGCGCGGGCGCGGGATCGGAGCCTGCAGCCTGACGTCCTCGATCGGAACGGCAGCGCCGGCCGGCAGGCGCCCATTGGCGCTGTCGAGGCAATCCTTCAACGCCGGCAGCAGCGTGACACCATGATCGATGAACGACAGCATGTCGGCCGGCCAGACCAGACCGCGTGACGCACCGAGCCGCTCGACATCGACAACCAATCCGTCGACGACAAGTCCAAGGCGGGCACCACCGGAGCCCAGAGTGTAGGTGACAAGACGCATGAAAGCTTGATCCGGTTATTCGGGTTGAAAGCTGTGGGGAAATGTCAGGCCGCGACCGGCTGATGGCCGGCATTGTCGCCGTAGGCCTCTTCCCGGTAGAGGCCGAGCCCCTCGATAACGGGCAGATCGTTGAAGCAGAACAGGCAGGCGTCCTCGCTTTCGGAGGCGTTGCCGTGCTCATGCCAGGCCCAGGACGGAACGCAGAAGATGTCGCGCTCCTGCCACTCGAACCGCTTGCCACCGATCACGGAATAGCCGTGCCCCTTGGCAACCTGATAGACGAAGCTTCCGGTGTGCCGGTGCGATCTGGTCTTCTCGCCCGGCCGCAGCATCTGCATGCTGGCGCCGATGGTCTGCATCACATGCCCGCCGGTGATCGGGTTGACGTAGTTCATGAGGATGCCGTCAAAGGGCGATCCGTCGGTCGCGGCGGCATATTTCCCGAGCGACTCGTAAGTCGGCTCCCACTCATACTTGAACATCGGCGAATATCCGTTCGACCATCGCGAGTCCGCCGGCCGAAGACCGGGATTGCCCCAGGTCTTGGTCATGTCGTCGACGGGATAGCCGGACTCCTCCTGCTGGATCTTCGGGTGCACGACGAAGAAATTGGCCTCCAGCGCGTTGACCAGCGGAATGTCGAGCCCGTCCTGCCAGATGCAGACCGAGCCGTTTGCTTCGACGCCATGCTCGTGCCAGGTGCCGTTCGGCGTCAGCACGAAATCCCGCGCGCCGAGCGTCATCTTGTGACCGTCGACAATGGTGTAAGCGCCCGCCCCTTCCATGATGAAGCGCAGGGCCGAAGCCGAGTGCGCATGGGCGGAGGCCACTTCGCCCGGGTGCATCACCTGCAAGCCTGAATAGAGCCAGCCGACCGCGGCCGACACGTCGCGGCGACCGGGATTGTTGAGGTAGATCACCCGCCGTCCCGCCTTCTCCGGCGAGACCAGCTCGACCGAGCGCAGCACGTGCTCGCGCAGATCGCTGTAGCGCCAGAGCACGGGGATTGACGCCGACTGCGGCTGCCACGGCTCGATCTTGTTGGCGACCGTCCACAGCGCGCCGGCCTCGAATTGCTCGAGATCCTTGTAATAGGCCTTGAGCTCCGGAGTATCCTCGACATTGGCCCGGCCGATGACGTTTTCGCTCATGCTGTCCTCCAAGTCTTACTTCGTGTCGTCCTGGTTCATGACGTCCTGTCTCATGCAGTGCTGTCGCCACACTCACCGCTGTCGTCCTGGCGAAAGCCAGGACCCATAACCACCACATTCACGGCGAGAGGGATCGTGGCCCCGGATCGCCCGACGATGACCATTCGGGGTAATGGGTCCTGGCTTTCGCCAGGACGACGGTGAGGAGCGGTCGTTGGATCGACACGTCCATCATTCCGTCCTGCCTGGGACTGAGACGAAGCTCGCCTGCTCCGCGGCCAGACGTTCGCCGTCTGCAAGGTCGAGCGGCGCCTGCGGACGGCGATTGACCCGCAGATCGAAGATGTCGAACCGGTTATAATGCCCGACGATATCATGCATCTGCTTCGGCTGGATGCAGCGCTCGAGGTCGATGTCGGCATAGACGATGCCTTCATCGTCGATCAGCGGCTCGCCGACGAGACGGCCGTCGGGCCCGATCACCCCTGAGAATGCGCTCGACTTGCGCTGCAAGCGCGCCCGCGCATCGGGCACGACGGTCTGCATCGCCGCGATGATCTCCTCCGACACGGTCGAGCAGGAAACGATCGTGAAAATCTTTCCTTCGAAGGAATGGGCAATGGCGCGCAGCTTGATCGCCTCCGCCATGTCGTAGTCCGGCGGCGCGACGGGCAGCGAGATGTAGCTCGCCACGTGAACCAGCTCGCCCTCCTGCCCCAACAATGCAAAGCGCGCCAGCGTGTTGGTGTTCTCGCCGCAGGCGAGCCCGCCGAGGCGCCCGATCTCGGTCTCATAGCCGCGCGGGCTCGAGCCGTCACCGCCGGTCCAGGTCAGCTTCTCTGCCCAGGTCGGTACCAGCTTGCGGTGCTTGCCGAGCAGCGTTCCGTCCGGGCCGATGAAGACCAGCGTGTTGTAGAGCGCGCCGAGCGACACCGGGCTGCGCTCGTTGACGCCAAGCACGACGTAGCACCCGCTATCGCGTGCGGCCTTGCGGACGATGTCGATCTCGGGACCTGGGACCAGCACCGATGCCTTGACGAGCTTCTCGAACCAGGCGCTTCCGGTGACGGGATCGGTGATCCAGTTCCAATAGGGGTAACCGGGCACGAACACTTCGGGGAATGCGACCAGCTTCGCGCCGTTCGCCGCCGCTTCACGCACCAGTGAGGCGGCCTTGTCGGCGGTCGCGCTCGCATTGAGATAGACGGGAGAAGCCTGGACGGCGGCGGCTCTAAAGCGCGGCAGCTTCAGCATTGGCCCTACCCTGTCGCCGGCTCATACTCGTGGCGCAGCGTTGACTTACTTTACATGTAAACGTATGCTATCGCATATTTCTGGAGGGTGCAATGGCTGAACGGTCTTTTGCTCGCGAGGTCGAGGATCTCCGGCTCGGCGACGGCGACACTTTCCGCGGCGAAGGCATCCTCGCCATCACCAAGGCCCTGCTGCAATCCGGCGTCGCCTATGTCGGCGGCTATCAGGGTTCGCCGATCTCGCATCTGATGGACGTGCTGGCCGACGCCAAGGACGTGCTCGACGATCTCGGCGTCGTGTTCCAGAGCTCCGCCAATGAAGCCGCCGCAGCCGCGATGCTGTCGGCCTCCGTGATGTATCCCCTGCGCGGCGCGGTCGCGTGGAAGTCGACCGTCGGCACCAATGTCGCCTCCGACGCGCTGGCCAATCTCGCCTCCGGTGGCGTCACCGGCGGCACCATGATCATCGTCGGCGAGGATTACGGCGAAGGCTCCTCGATCATGCAGGAGCGCACCCACGCCTTTGCGATGAAATCGCAGATCTGGCTGCTCGATCCGCGCCCCGACCATGAGTGCATCGTCAATTTGATTGAGAAGGGTTTTGAGCTCTCTGAGGTCTCGAACACGCCTGTGATGCTGGAGGTGCGGGTCCGTGCCTGCCACATGCACGGAAGCTTTGCCTGCAAAGACAATGTCAAGCCGGCCCACACCATCAAAGACGCGCTGAACAATCCGAAGCGCGACGTCGGCCGCATCGTGCTGCCGCCGGCGGCCTACGAGCATGAGCAGGAGAAGATCAGGACGCGGATGCCCGCAGCCATCAACTTCGTCCGGGACAACCGGCTGAATGAATGGATGGGGCCGAAGCAGGGCAAGGTCGGCATCATCATGCAGGGCGGGATGTACAACAATGTCATCCGCGCGCTGCAATATCTCGGGCTGTCGGATGCCTATGGCAACACGCAGATTCCGCTCTACGTCATGAACGTCACCTACCCCGTGATCGACACCGAGGTCGCGGAGTTCTGTCTCGACAAGGACGCGGTGCTCATCGTCGAGGAAGGCCAGCCGGAATATCTGGAGCAGGCGATCAACACGGTGCTGCGCCGCCGGGATATCCAGGCGCGCGTCCACGGCAAGGACGTGCTGCCGATGGGTGGCGACTACACCGCGCAGGTACTGCTCGGCGGCGTGCGCGAATTCCTCGAGAAGACCGACCCGCGGCTGCTCGGCAACCGGCCGCCGGCGCCGGACGCAACCGCCGTACTGAGCCACCCGGAGGTCGAGAAGCTGAAGCAGGTCGTGCCGGCACGTCCGCCCGGGCTCTGCACCGGCTGCCCGGAGCGGCCGATCTTCGCCGCGATGAAGCTCGTCGAGAGCGAGCTCGGCGAGCACCACGTGTCCGCTGACATCGGCTGTCATTTGTTCTCGATCCTGCCGCCCTTCAACATCGGCGCGACGACGATGGGTTTCGGCCTCGGCCCGGCCTCGACCTCGGCGTTCAATGTCAAGGCCGACAAGCGCTCGATCGCCGTGATGGGCGACGGCGGCTTCTGGCACAACGGGCTGACGAGCGGCATCGGCAACGCCGTCTTCAACAAGCATGACGGCGTCTTCGTCATCGTCGACAATTACTACACCTCGGCGACCGGCGGTCAGGACATCCTGTCGTCGCGCGCGGTGAGCAAGCGGCGGAACACCAACAACTCGATCGTGCAGGCCGTGAAGGGCATCGGCGGGAAATGGGTCCGGCAGATCGACCGCACCTACGATGTCGGCCGGATGCGCGACACGCTGAAGGAAGCACTGACGACCAAGGAGCAAGGCCCGAAGGTCATCGTCGCGTCCTCCGAATGCATGCTGAACAAGCAGCGCCGCGTGAAGCCGCAGATCAGCAAGGCGATCAAGGACGGCGTTCGCACCGTCAAGGAACGGTTCGGCGTCGATGAGGACGTCTGTACCGGCGACCACGCCTGCATCCGCCTCTCCGGCTGCCCGTCGCTCTCGGTCAAGCAGCTCGACGATCCCTTGCGCGACGACCCCGTTGCGGCCATCGACAATTCCTGCGTCGGCTGCGGCAACTGCGGCGAGGTCGCGGAAGCGGCTGTGCTGTGTCCCTCGTTCTATCGCGCCGACGTCATTCACAATCCGACCGGCTGGGACAGGTTCAAGTCGAAAGTCGCGATGGCCGTGATCGGCTGGTTGCAGCGGCGGCGCGATCGCCGTCGTCCGGCACTCGAGGCTCTGGCATGAGATTCTTGGCATGAGAGCTTTGGCATGAGAGACGAAACGGTGAAGCTGGCCCTCCCCGCCGCGGGTGACGCAACCGAGCGGCCGATCTCGATCGCGATCGTCGCGATGGGCGGCCAGGGCGGCGGCGTGCTCACCGACTGGATCGTCCAGCTCGCCGAGAACCACGGCTGGGTCGCGCAGTCGACCTCGGTGCCCGGCGTCGCCCAGCGCACCGGCGCCACGATCTACTACATCGAGGCGATGCCGCCGCTCGACGGCCGCAAGCCGATCCTGTCGCTGATGCCGACGCCCGGCGATGTCGACGTCGTGATGGCGGCGGAGTTCATGGAAGCCGGGCGCTCGATCCTGCGCGGCCTGGTGACGCCGGACCGCACCACGCTGATCGCATCCAACCACCGGACCTTTGCGATCGGCGAGAAGATCGTGCCGGGCAACGGCATCGCCGACAAAGGCGCGGTGACCGGCGCCATCGGAATCGCCGCCAAGACCGAGATCATCTTCGACATGAATGCGCTGGCGATCGCCAACGGCAGCGTGATCTCGGCCGCGATGTTCGGCGCCCTCGCCGGCGCCGGCGTGCTGAGCTTCAGCCGCGACAGCTATCTCGACGTCATCCGCGCCGGCGACAAGGGCGCGCAAGCCAGCATTCGCGCGTTCGAAGCCGCGTTTGACCGGGTGCAGTCGAAATCTCCGGAGCCGACGGCACCCGCGCGACCGGAGACTGCCAAGACGCCCCCCTCTCCGGCGGCTCTGGATCCCCGCCTTGCCGGCCTCGCCGCCCGGCTGACGCAGGAATTGCCCGAGGCCGTCCAAGCCATCGGCCGCGCCGGGCTGAAGAAGGTGGTCGATTTCCAGGACGTCGCCTATGGCGGCGAATATCTCGACATCCTCGGCAAGCTCCACGCCGCCGATCGCAGCGCCGGTGGTGCCGAGTGGAATTTTGCCTTCACCGAGGCCGCGGCAAAATATCTCGCCAACGCCATGACCTATGACGACGTCATCCGCGTTGCCGACCTCAAGACCCGATCTGGCCGCCGCGCGCGGATCGAAGGCGAGCTCGAATTGTCCGAGGGCCAGGTGCTCCAGACCACCGAGTTCATGCATCCCCGCATGGAGGAGGTCATGGGCATGCTGCCGGCGGGATTTGCCCGCTGGCTCGGCGCCAAGCCCGGCCTGCTCGGCTGGCTCGACCGTCGCGTCAACAAAGGACGAAGGGTGCGGACCTACGCGCTGCCCTGGTTCCTCGCGCTCTATGTCGTCGGCGGACTGCGGGGCCTACGCCGCCGCTCGCTGCGCCATGCCATCGAGACCGCGCACCGGGACGAATGGGTCAAGTTCGCGACGGAGGCAGTCCGAACGAACTATCAATTGGGCGTCGAGATCCTGCAATGCCGGCGCCTCGTCAAAGGCTATTCCGACACCCACAGCCGCGGCCTGTCGAAATTCGACAAGACGCTGGCCGCGATCAAGCTGGTCGCGCCGCGCGAGGATGCCGCCGACTGGGCGCGCCGCCTGCGGGAAGCCGCGCTGAAGGACAGCGCCGGCAAGGAGCTCGACGGCGTGATCCAGACCATCAAGAGCTTCGCATGACGTCATCGGCGCTCAAGGAGAACATCGCGCCCGTCTTCGGGCAGATCGAGACCCGGCTTTGGCTGCAGCTGCTGTCGCTGCATGGCGAGCTCTTCGCGTCGCTGAATTCCATGCTGAGCTCGGAGTTCGGACTGTCGCTCGCCAAGTTCGACGTGCTGGCGCAGCTCGATCGCTACCGGGACGGCCTCGCGCTCGGGCAGTTGTCGCAGAATCTGAAAGTGTCCGGCGGCAACGTCTCGGGCCTGGTGCAGCGCCTGCTGGCTGATGATCTCATCAGCAAGGAGATGTCGAGCGAGGACCGCCGCTCGTTCATCGTCCGTCTGACGCCGAAGGGCGAGGCCCTGTTCAGGAAGGCCGCCGACGTGCATAAGAAGCACTTGAGCGAACGGCTCGAAAGCATCCCCGCCCGGGAGCTGGAGACGGCGCTTTCGGTGCTGCGGTCCCTCTCCTCGAAACTCGGCAGCGAAAGCAAGCAGCAGGGTCGCAAGAAGTAATGGCCAAAGAATCCAGGAGCAGATGGAAATCCGGTCCACCGCGGACGCGGGACCAGCTGCAAAGCTACATTCCCTATCTGTTCAACCGGCTCGCCAATCGCTGGAACCTGGATCAGAACCGCGATCTCAGCGAGCACAACATCAACAACGTCGTATTCCGGACGCTGTCGGTGCTGTTCATCTACAAGACCCTGACCGTCAACGAGATTGCCGTTCTGGCCGTTACCGAGCAGTCGACCGCGAGCCGCATGGTGGAGTCGATGGTGACGGCGGGCCTCGTCAAGCGCGAAATCGCGGAGGAGGACCAGCGTCGCCGCGTCGTCGGATTGACGCCGGACGGCGAAGCGCTGCTGCGCAAGATCTGGCCGATCATGGAGGCCAACTACGACCGGCTGACCGTGGGCATCGACCCCGACGAGATCGAGGTCTGCGCCCGGGTGCTGGCCAGGATGGTCGAGAACATCCGCCAGAACCAGATCTGATCTGACCCGACCTGATCTTGCGATCAGGGGCTGAGGCCGGCAAGGCTGGTGCCGCCGCAGACATAGAGCACCTGGCCGGTCACGAAGTCCGAGCGCTCGTCGAGGAAGAAGCTGATCGCGTGCGCCACGTCCTCGCGGGTGCCGAGCCGCCCGACCGGAACGTTGCGTGCCATCCTCTCCTGCTGCTCGGAGCCCTTCGGGATGATGCCCCAGAAATTGTCGGTCAGGATCGGACCCGGCGCGACCACGTTCACCGTGATCCCGCTCGACGCCAGCTCCAGCGCCCATGTCCGCGCCATGCCGTGCACGCCGGCCTTGGTCGCGGAATAGGCCGAGCGCGTGGCCGCGCCCATCGCGGCGCGCGAGCTCACGAACACGATCCGCCCGAACCGCCGCGACCGCATCCCTTCCATCGCTGCCTGGGTCAGCAGCATCGGTGCGCCCAGATGCAGCTGCGCCAGTGTCAGGATGTCTTCCGGCTTCGCATCGGGCAGCAGGTTCGGCAGGATGATGCCGGCATTGTGCACGAGGCAGTCGATGGCATGATCGCGGCAGATCTCCTCGGCGATGGCTCGCGTCTCCGCCATGCTTGTCAGGTCCGCGCGATAGGCGGTGAGCAGGTCGTGGGTCCACACAGGCTTCTCCAGCCCGACCGAGACCACCCGCTGTCCTTCGCCAACGAGCTTCTTCGCCAGCGCCTCGCCGATCCCGGAATTGCCGCCGGTGATGAGTGTAGTGCGGGTCATGATCGGCTCCCTGCC
Organism: Bradyrhizobium uaiense; assembly: GCF_010811875.1. Classification (GTDB taxonomy): domain Bacteria; phylum Pseudomonadota; class Alphaproteobacteria; order Rhizobiales; family Xanthobacteraceae; genus Bradyrhizobium; species Bradyrhizobium uaiense. The sequence continues at coordinate 12,836 of NZ_VKHP01000061.1, read as the reverse complement.
AATTGTCACTCCTGCCGCCGCTTGAGGTCGCGACAATCGAAGAACGCGTCCTCGCGCATCAGCTTCGCGACGAATTCCTTCAACCCGGCGCGCTGGATCTTCTCGGTCGCGGTCAGCGGGAGTTTCTCGACGAAACAGATCCAGCCCGGTGCCTTGTAATAGGCCATCTGCTCCAGGCTCCAGCGCACGATGTCTTCGGCGAGCGCACGATCCGCCCCCGGCTGCTCCGCGATGATCACGGCCGCGACCTCGTCGCCGCGCACCTGGTCGGGCGTCGCCGCCACCGCGGCCTGCCGGATCGCGGGATGGCGGTTGAGGACGGATTCGACCTCGACCGCGGCGATGTTCTCGCCGGAGCGGCGGATCACGTTCTTCTTGCGATCGACGAAATGCAGGTCGCCATCGCCATCGCGCGATACGATGTCCCCGGTATGGAGCCAGCCGTCCTTCCAGGCCTCGGCGGTGGCTTCCGGATTCTTCAGGTACTCCCTGAAGAAGCCGTAGCGGGGATCGGCCCCCGCCCGCCGCACCAGCAGTTCGCCCGGCGTCCCCACCGATGCATCGTTGCCGCCGTCGTCGACGATCCGAACCTCGACTTCGGGCGCCGGACGGCCGAAGCAGCTGGTGCCGACCTTGCGCGGCTCGACATTGGCGGCGATCACGCCGCCGCTGCCGGTCTCGGTCATCGCCCAGGCCTCGAGCAGCGGAAAGCCGAAGCGCGCCTCGAACGGCGCGTGCAGCAGTCTGTCGACGCCGGCGCCGAAGCCGAACTTCACATTGTGCGCGCGATCTTCATCAGATGGCGGCGCGCTCATCAGCATCGAGGGCATCACGCCAAGATAATGCAGGCAGGTCGCGCGGCTGTCGCGCACGGATCTCCACCAGCTGCGCGGATGGAAGCGATCGAGCATGGTCAGGCTGCCACCGACCGACAGCATCGCCATCAGCGACACCGCCATCGCATTCATGTGAAACAGCGGCAGCGGCGTGATCATGCGCTCGCCTTCGTTCTTGAGATCGATCAAGCCGCCGACGTCGCGATACCAGTTTCCGGAATGCAGGAAATAGGTGTTGGTGAGCACGCAGCCCTTGGGCTGGCCTGTCGTCCCCGAGGTATAGAGCAGCGCGCATTCGGTCATCCCGTCGCCTGCGTTCGCCGGCCGCGCGCCGCCGAATGGGGCCGGGACGTCGTCGCCCTCGGTCGCCACGGGAACCGGCCGGCCGGCCTGGCGCGCCGCAGTCTCGACCTCGTCGCGGCGTTTGGCGAGCACGAACGCGGCATTCATCTCGGAATGCGCGATGATGTATTCGAGCTCGCTGACCCGCAGATCGGGGTTGATCGGCACCACGGAGACGCCGAGCGCGTTCAGCGCGAACCACAGCTCGACGAAGCGCGGCCTGTTCTCGAGCAGGAGCCCGACCCGATGGCCTTCGCCATAGCCGCGTCCGGCAAACGCCGTGCGCCAGCGCTCCACCCGCTCGAGCATGGCACGATACGAGATCTCCCCGGCCGCGATGCCGTAGATCTCGGCCGTCTCGGGCAGCACGTTGAGAAAGCCGGCGTCCCCCCGGCTGAGGGCGATGTCGCGGAAGCGGGCATGAACAGTGGTCGCAACGGTCAAGGCGCACTCACATGAAGAGCTGGATATTGCCGAAGGGGGCGTCGAAGTTCACGAGATCGATGCGCTTGAGCATGATCTTGAGGTCGTCGCCGACCTGGACGAGATCGTGCGATGCCCATCCCGAAAAGCGCTCCAGCGTGTCGCCGCGGGTCTCGGTGTAGATGTAGGACGTCCGCGCCTTGAAGACGCCGGCCGCCGGATCGCAGGCAACAATCCGCGGCGCCTGCAGCAGATGATGGCAACGGCTCTTCGGCTTCTGGCTGAAGGTGCGTTCGCCGGTCAGGCGCTCGACGCGCACCTTCATCAGCAACAGGTCTTCATACATCAGTGACGGCTGCAGCACCGGATCCTGCTGCTGCCATTCCAGCGGCATCCAGTAGCGCGCCTCCGGATGAAACAGCTCGAGCCAGGCCTGCCACTGCATCGTGTCGAGCAGCTCGGCTTCCCGATAGATGAAATCGGTGATGGTGTTTTCGCTGATCATTCGGCGGCCTCGACGGGCTGGTCCACGTCCTGCTTCATGTCCATGGTCATGTATTTGGCCCAGGCATGAAACTGGTTGCGCATCTGGCGCTCCGACGTGCCGTTGATGACGGCGGTGACGTCAGGCTCCTCGCCGCTCTCGTAGAGCCTGCGCAGATTGACCCATTGATTGCCGTTCGACTTCAGTCCTTCCTGGGCCCGCTCGTACATTTCCAGATCGTCGTGCCCGACGATCGAGGTCGGCGCATTGATGAAGCGGTTGTACATCAGCGCCCGCTCATAGAGCTTGTCGGGCGCGCCGACCAGCCGATAGACCCAGCTCTCCACCAGCGTCCGGTCGACCGCGATCGGGATGAAATTGCGCAGGATCTGCACCGCACCCTTGACCATGATGTTCGGGAAATACACGGTGTTGTGCCGAACTTCTCCCAGGATCTCGTGCGCCCGTTTCTTGCCATAGGCGGCAACCATCTGGCCGAGATAGCCCTCGACGTCCGAATAGTTCGAATGGATGGAGTTGGCGACGCCGGTATGGCCATGGCCGTTGGGCCAGATCCGGATGCCGCTCTGTTCGTAGAACTCGTACGGGCTCATGAACGGCCCATAGAGCTGCACCGCCATCGGCGTCTCGGTGGAATTGCCCTGCTCGCGCTGCCAGACCTTGATGGCGGTACCGGCCGAGCTCTCATGCGCCACCATCGGATGGCAGGTGTCGGTCTGGTTCTCGACCAGCATCTTCCAATTGCAGGTGTGCATGTAGCGGATCGGCACGGCCTCGACGGCCAGCTTCCCCTCCGGCGAGCGGTCGGCCATGTTGTCGATGGTCGAGAGGCTTTCGCCGAAATAATCCTCGAAAGCGACGCCGTTCTCGCTCAGCCGCGCGAAGATGAAATCGCGGTAGATCACGACATTCTTGATCTTCGACAGCCCGCCGTTCGCCTGCGTGTCGGCGAACCCGGTGCCCTCGTAGCCCTTCTTCAGCGGGATCGCGAGCAGCGAGCCGTCGGTCTTGAACGACCAGGCATGATAGGGGCAGCGGAAGAATTTTCCGGTGTTGCCGCACGGCTCGGAGGCGATCTTGACGCCCTTGTGCGGACAGCGGTTGTAGAAGACGTGGATCGAGCCGTCGGTGTGGCGGCTCGCCATGACCGGCTGCCGGCCGATATTGGCGGTGATGAAATCGCCTGGCTTCGACAGCTGACTGGCATGGCCGACATAGATCCAGCTGTTGGGAAACAGATGCTCCATCTCGAGCTCGAAAACCTCGGGATCGACATAGACGTCGCGATGCACTTCGGCGTCGCGCACGAGCCCCGCGATCGCACGGGGATTCTTTCCGTATTTCGCCATGGCGCCTCTTGCCTCCTCTCAGAGATCCAACACCAGCCGTTCCGACTTCGCACGCGACACGCAGATCTGCATGACCTTGTTGGACGCCTTCTCGTCGTCGCTGAGAATGACGTCACGATGATCGGGCACGCCTGCGATCACCCCGCACTGGCAGATGCCGCAATCGCCGCGCTGGCAATCGTAGAGCACGTCGAGGCCCGCTGCTTCCAGCGCCTGGATGATGCTCTGATCGGTCGCGACCGTGATGACCTGCCCGGTCGACTTGAGCTCGACCTCGAACGGCTGGTTGGGGGAACCGGGCTGCTCCGCCTTGAACAGCTCGAAATGGATGCGCTTTGCCGGAATGCCCTTGGCGAGCGCGGCTGATTTCACCGCGTCGACCATGCCGGCCGGGCCGCAGACATAGACGTGCGCATCCGCGGGCGCATCGCCGAGCGCTGCCGCGATATCGAGGCGGGACGCATCGCTGTCGTAATGAACCGCGAGGCCCTCCGAACAGACCGCCTGCAACTGCGGCAGGAACCCCAGCAGCCCCGGCATTCGCCCGGCATAGTGCAGGCGATAGGGAATTCCCTGCGCCTTCAGCTCCGCCGCCATCGACAGGATCGGCGTGACGCCGATGCCGCCGGCAAACAGCAGCGCGGGCGCTGTGCCCTCATGAAGACCGAAATTGTTGACCGGCGCGGTCGCCCTCACGACGTCCCCGACCTGAAGCGCGTGGATGAACTGCGAGCCACCGGTCGACGCCTCCTCGCGCAGCACCCCCAGCGCCACCGTACCGTCGGGCAGGTCCGGCAACGCCATCAGGGAGTACGGCCGGTCTCCCCCGTTCGGCAGCAGCACGCGAATATGCGCGCCCGCTTGCCATTGTGGCACGGCGCCGCCCTCCACGTCGAACACGACGCTGCGAACGACCGACGTCTCCGCAACGACCGACTGCACCTTGAGCTTAAGCGGATGCGCGTCCATTTCGGGCATCTCATATTATATGAATTTGCATATTTTTATACATGTAATAATTCCCTGTCAATCGCCGACGTGGCGACAGGACGCGGGTGCATCAGGGCTTATGGGACCGGTCGATGCCGAAAGGTCGGTGGCCTGCGACCGCCACCATGGCGCGTGACCTGCATGATCGTGAGGCCGAACGGGATACGAAATGAATCGTGTCCAGCGCGCCGCCTGGGCTCGTTTGGTCACCGGTCGGCCGGCGCCGGGGCTCAGGGCATGGCGCCAAACCAGATCACGAGCGCGAAGATCACCAACAAGGCGACGGTGATGATCGCTTCGCTCGTGGGTATTCGCTTCATGGGCCGCCTCCGCACGCGGGAGCGGGACGCTGCGACGGGGCGGTGGTTCACATCAGCACAACACCGCCCGCTTGAAATGCATGCGGACGGCGTCGGCTCTAGCCCCAGGAAGGAAATGCAAAATCCCGGTAGCAATTACGTCTACACATCGACGCAGAAAGTTCACCTGACGATTGGCATACCCCAAAGGGTGTAGGACCGCCGACCGCAAACGACGCCATTGAGGCCCCTCCTTGGGGCACCCTCGGCTCCATCACGAGCTCACCATGACGATCTCACCACGACCATGAGCCACACGGCGTGGCGCCGGCAGCGCCTGTCGCTCGGGACCGACGTTAGCGCCAAGACCCGTCCGGCCCAAGGGGTAAAGTCGGATGGTCGCGGTTGTCTTTGTCGGGCTTGACCTTGAACCCCTGTCGAAACGCGAACCAGATAAAGCCGCCTAGTGCGGCCACACAAATCGGCGCGAGAATCCAGTCGGGCATGTCGTGGTCCTCCAGTCTACCGACAATTTGGTCGCCGCTACCTTCGGCCGAGTTCAATACGGACGCCGCTCGCCATTGCAGCGCGCGGCCTCAAGCGCTCGCCGCGAGCACCAAGAAGTGCCGCCCGGCGCGAACCAAGGCGCGAATTTTGTCGGAGGGAGCTGCACGTCGCACCGCTTCACTCTACCACGTCACAAACCGTTGGTACGTCGCCGGACATTCCTGAAGAGCGCAAAAACCTGCGCAAAAATGAGGGGCGAACCCCGGTAATCGCGCTCTGATTGCGGGGGCGATAGCGACAATCAATCACTCTCCGTGGTGAGTGCGGCATAATTTGCTGATGATCCAACACGAAGCATCTGGACATCTGCGAAAAGTCCAGGAAAGCATCTGTCTGGGAACAACTGGGTGAAATTCAATACGGTCAAATGAAGCGGAAGGACTCATTACAGAATATGACTACACGGAGCTCGGCCGTAACAGCAAGGCGACACCTTGAACATTGATGTCATTGATTTCTAATTTAGTGATCTAGTGCCAACGTGAAGTCAGCGCGCGGGCGCGGTTTGAATTCAGTTTCATATTCTTTGAACTGCACTTCGTATTCAGGGCGCAGCCTCGGCGAACTCGCGTTTTCTACATAGACCAAAAAGTCCGCATCACGGTTTGTCGCGGCGAACCGCCGCAACACAGTCACGCCCTCCACGATTACAGAGCGTTCAGCCCTGATCCGGAAGTCGATGATGCGGCCTATTTCTTCTTCGCGATATCGATAACGGCCTTCGCCTTCGAAGAGAAAAAGGTCTGTTTCGATTAGCGATACGTTGAGCCACCACGCCAAAAATCTGCCCAGCGTCGTCTTTCCGCAGCCTGGGCGACCGTCGATTGCAATGATCCTTGGCGGCAGGTTGTAAAGCACTGGCGCGAGCGCATCCACGACTGGCGCATATTCTCTGTCGCGTCCATTCCTGCTCATCTCACCCGACACGAACAGTAGCCCTGCTGCTGCGTAGAAGCCGCGCCAACTCTTGGGCATGTTCGATGCCTGTACCAGCGGGCATGTCAAACATGACGTGCTTGCTTCCAAGCCCGATATCTTTGTCAGTGTTGAGCATAACAAAGCATGGCTCACCTGACTGGCGCTCTTTCACTTCAGCGACGAACGGCGAATTTTTCATATGACGCCCTTGCGGTTGAGAATCGATCTCATCGACTCTAGCGGTATCGATCCCAAGCCGCGCACTGAAGCGGCTTTTTATCCACATGTGCACAGACTCCGCGTTTCGTATTCCGAGCAATTTTTAACTCTTCATCCAGGCATCTCTACTTGCTGCTGAAGCAATAGCAGTCGGTGATCGGCTTTTGATGACTCCGATTCCTGCCCGTGCTGCGGTGACCGTCGGTCAACATGGCTCGCGGATGATGATGACGGCACGGCCGTCGTCGGAAGTATTTGGCAAGCCATACACCGAACACGTGGATAGCTGGGTGGAAGACCGGGCGCGCTTGCACTACGGTGATGGTGGCATTGGAGTGTACCCGTCGCGTCAGAACTTGGCGCTGGAATCGGCCTCCGATTAACCGAGCCAAGCGACGAATTCACTCCACGACCACACCTTGACTGAAATCTTGGCTCGCTGAATCTTGGAAGCGAGCCGAGCGTCGTTTGTTACAAGAACGTCAGCCTCGTCAGCAGCCGTTGCGGCTATCAGCGCGTCTTCCGCGTGTTTCGTATTTCCTGCCATGTGCGCCACGATTGAGGCGTTAACTGAGTCGCTGCCCCAACTGCTTTCGTCCCAGTTGGACACGTCCCAAACTGCGCCGCTAGTCGATACCTTCTCCACCATTCCGCAGATTGCTAGCAAAGCTGCGCGCCTAGGCTCTGGAGCCCGCGATAGCTCATCGCGCTGAACGTGGGTACTAACGAGTGTTAATCGCCCCTCTGCGACGCGCCGCTGCATGGCGCTGAGTGCGACCTGATCGTCCACAACCAGGTCATGAACGTTACTGTCCAGCACGATTTTCATGAGTCAGTGCTTTATCTGAGAATGAACCTTTATGTAGAATAGTTTCAGCCAATGGAAATCTACCTTTGGCCAAGTGGCTGAAATCGTTGGAACGAGTGAAGGGAAGCGAACCCTCGTATTCAGCTTGGAAGACGGACGTTCGGCGAGGCTTTTCACCGTAAATTCTGACACATCGACCCTAAACAGCCCATTGAGCGCGAACGGCCATTTCAGACCTGTCAGAGGCCTGGAGGGTCCACCGATGATAAAGAAAGGGTCCGCCAACTGAGACGGCCTCACGTCTGTTCGCGCTGGCATGGGCGGAGGTCTTCCGAGCTTATCGAGAATTCAGCCAGCGTTGCGCCCGCAGCGGTCATGAAAGCTACTGCAAGGGTTCATCCCTTGCGCCAAAAGGAAAAATGATGGCTGGTGCCCCCATCGACACGCAGCGGGATCGTACCCAATTTGTATTCCGGATGGTGCCGTGCCCCGTTTCGGGTCTTGGTGCGCCACTGCTATTAGGTCAATGGTCCTGCCCGATAGCCTCTCGTTCCGAAGTTTGCCTGGTCCCCTCCTCACCATCGTGCGGCCATGCTTTGGTCAAAACTGCGTTGAGTGCTTGGCGGGAACATCGACGTCATGACAATGCGATTCGCCGCTTTTGGTGACACTGGATCAGGGGACAGGTCGCCACCGCATTCTTGAGATGCCCACTGCAAAGGCTTGGGATGGAAAGGGCAAGGTTCGACAAGGCCAGGATTTTCGCTTTTGGCGACGCTCGGAGCATTGCGACTTACTCGGCCGAAATCTTGATAATTGCCGGGATTTATGGCGGCCTTGCCGAATCCGCGCGATTGATTCCGGCGATAAATTCGACCGGGACGACGCTATGGCCACCAACCGGGCTTGCGCTCGCGCTGGTCCTGCTGCGCGGTTACCGGATCTGGCCGGCGATCCTGCTGGGAGCCGTCTCTCCCTACCTCATGGCCGACCGATCGTTCCTGGAGTTTGGCGCCGCCGGGATCGGCAGCCTCCTTGCTGCATTTGCCGGGACACAGCTGATCGACCGCTGGTCGAACGGTCGCGAGACGTTTGCCACGCCTTCCGGCGTCGTAAAATTTGCGGTCGTTTCCTTTGCGCCGACCACGATTATCAGTTCAACCATCGCCCTAGCCGGCTTCGCGCTCGCCAACGAATCGAGCGTTGCCGATTCCGTCGTCGCCGGGGTGACCTGGTGGCTTGCGGACGCTGCCGCGGCGCTGGTGATTGCTCCGCTCATCGTGCTCTGGGCGGCGATGCCCTTACGCATTCATTCCACATGGAAGCTGCTGGAATCGATCGCTGTCCCCGCTCTCGCTGCTATCATCGGGATCGTTGCTTACAGCCCACTCGTCGGTACCGACCTCATCAGCACTGACCTCGACGTGTTGCTGCCGCACCGGGGCCTTCTGGGCTTTCTGATTTTACTACCCTTGATCTGGGCCGGGCTGCGCGGCGATCGATGCACCGTGTCGACGGCTGCGTTCATTTTTGTCGGAATGGCCGTGTGGGGATTCTCGGTGGGGAATGACCCATTTCCAAAACTGGATCCGAATGGCGCATTGTTATCCTTGCTCGTGCTTTCGATCATCGTATCGGCACCTCCTCTTGCGCTCGCAGCGGCAATTGCGACGCGCCAGACCACGGAAGTCCATCTACTTTCCGTTCAGGACCAACTGAACGGTCAACTTGAACGGAAAGCCTTGGCGCTCGACAGCATCAGACGGCACTTCCAGACCCTTATCGAAGGCGTCGTCGACTATGCGATTTTTGCACTTGATCGAGAAGGACACGTTACGAGTTGGAACAGCACCGCTCAGAAAATCATCGGCTACAGCTCGGAAGAAATCATCGGCAAGCATTTTGGAATATTGTACCGGCCGGATGAGCGACGCGCGGGTTCACCAGCACACGCGCTGGAGACGGCAATCGAAAGAGGCAGGTACGACGTCGAGGGTTGGCGCATCAGAAAGAACGGCACGCCGTTCTTCATCACGGGCTCGGTCTCGTCGAGCCATGACGACGCAGGAAATCTGATCGGCTTCATCAGTATTCTGCGGGACGCAACCGAGCGACGCGACGCGGAGGAGAAGCTGGTTCAGGCGCGCGAACAGCTCGCGATGTCACAGAAAATGGAGGCAATCGGCAAGCTGACCGGCGGGATTGCACACGACTTCAACAATCTATTGATGATCATCGGAGGCAGCGCCCAGATCTTCACGCGCCTGCTCGATCCAAAACTGCCCAAGGCAATCGAAGCCATCCAGACCGCGGCCAAACGCGGCGAGAGCCTCACACGCCAATTGCTGACCTTCTCTCGTCATCAGCATCTCAGCCCGACGGTCGTCGATCTGAATGCGTCCATCAAGAACATGCGGACCATGATCGAGAGCTCACTGCGCGGGAACATCGTGTACAACGAGAACGTCGGTGAGGGTGTCGCGTCGGTCAAGGTGGACCTCGCCGAGCTGGAACTTGCGATCGTCAACATCGCCGTCAATGCGCGCGATGCAATGCCGAGCGGCGGCACGTTCACCCTGTCCGTCCATGCGGTGACCGCGAACCAGGAAACCGGCGGCGATCGCCGTGCAAAGGCCTTCTTTGCGATAGCGCTTGGCGATACCGGCACGGGTATTCCGCCACATCTTCTGTCCAAGATGTTCGATCCGTTTTTCACGACCAAGGAGGTCGGCAAAGGGACCGGGCTCGGTCTGTCCCAGGTCTATGGTTTTGCCCACCAGGCGGGTGGAACGGTGACGGCAGACAGCAAGGTTGGACAAGGAACGACGATTACAATCTACTTGCCGTCCAGTGCAGACGAGCAAACCGCCACTAAAGACCTCGCTGCTGCCAAGGCAAGACCGAAGCAGCCGCAGCGGCAGACGGTTCTCGTTGTCGACGACAGCCCAGAAGTGGCGGATGTGACATCATCGCTGTTCGAGCATCTGGGTTATGAAACGATCTATCGGGATTCGGCCGAAGCGGCGTTGAAATTGCTCGATGCCGGCACGAGGATCGATCTCGTCTTCAGCGATATCGTCATGCCGGGAACGATCGATGGCGTCGGGCTCGCGAGAGAAGTGCGGTCGCGCTACCCGGGTTTGCCGATCGCCCTGACCACCGGGTACAGCGATGCTGCAAATGCGGCACCGCCAAATCTAAAGATACTCCGCAAGCCGTTCGATACCGAGGCACTGAGAGATTTCATCCAGGATCTTGCGCCCCCGAGATCAGCGCGATCATCCGTCGTACCTTTGGCGTCGAACACGACCGACGCTTTGCGCAGACATTGACCGGTCGCCATCGCGGCTGTTCGACCGTGCCGATGCAGTGATCGAGCAGGCTTCCCTCGTCGCAAATGCGCGAATCCGGTTCCGGCCTACCCCGCTGGGTGCGCAGTCTCGCAAGTTGAGCTACTCGGCGCCGTGCGCACTCATAAATCATGACCTTCTTATCGCGCTAGACAGCATCCATTGCCCGGAGGAGCGGTTCGGTAGGTTCAGGTTTGCGGCGGGCGGCGCCCAGGGTCTATCGAGCCGAACCACCGTCAGTTCGCCGAGCCCGTCTGCACTGCGATCTTGTTCTGCGCTATGATGGCTTCGGCCCGCGCGAGATTTTCCAGTAGGCGCTGGCTGGTCAAGACAAGGAAGTAGTAGCCGAACTGCGGGTTCTGGAAGTAGATCTCGAGCAACTTTTCATAGGTGATGGTTAGAACGTGGCCATCCTCGATACATTCGATCGTCGCGGTCCGGCGGTTGTCGGGTGTGAGGAAGCCGAGTTCACCCATCAGGCGGCCCGGCGGAACGTCGACGTCGATCTCGACGACCCGGAATCTGCCGGTAACGGTCAGCAGCATTTCGTTGGCCGCGTCACCTTTCTTCATCAAGACATCGCCCTTGCGATACTTGCGCTGGGTCATGAACGGCTTGAGCCACTCCATCGACATGTCGCCCTGCGTTGCGGCGCGCGCCTTCTTCACGAGAGCGAGCATTTGGCGAAGGCGATAGGCGTTTATGGGAACCATCAAGAGATAAAGAAGAAACGTCGTAACGGCTCCAGTGAGCGCACCGAAGATGGCGAAGAATACGCAACCGATCATGTTGGCGACCCGAAGCGGCACCATGGTCTGCGTCAGCAGGGTGGCGACAAAGAAGATCGCGCCAACCAGGGCGAACATGTTTGCCAGGGTGATATTGTGCAGAAAGATTTCCAGCAGGCGGCTGAAAATGGCGTCCCAGGTCACGTCATTGGGATCGAGACCCATCTGAAGCAGAATCTTAGCGAACCTGAGGTTATTGGTTGCTGCATCTAGAATGCGATCCAGCATGCTGGACACGTCTGCGCTGAGTATCATTTGATTTCGCCAAAGTGCTGTGTAAGCCGATACCGGTAGCGGCTATTCCGGATGAAACCATTGCGCTCGTCAACTCAAACCAAAGACTCGGCGAGGGCGAGATAGAGCACAAATAGGGGAATGAAGCGACCATCGGCCGCTCCGCAGGCAAGCCTCCTTCCTGCGCCGCCGGAATCACCGCATGCGTTAGGAGCGCGAGAACGGAGCCGATCGCCAGCGCTCGGGCAAAGACCGCTTCGAGCACATCGTTGCCGCCAATGAAGCCTTTGCCAACCGCCGCGGCCACGATGCTGGCGTGAACCTCCAAGCGCTTTCCCGCATCACGATCGCCACGCAGCAGCCGTCATGCCGAAGGGACAGTGGTCCTCAACTGCGGCGATGGCTCACCATCTTCACGTTGACGACGTGGCAAAGCGGGATGCGCAAACGAAGCGCATCAAGCGTCGAGCTCAACAAGCGAACGTTTGTCAGAACGAGAAAGCGCGACTTGTCAGAATGAAACTCTCCTGACGCGCTAAGCTATTGAAATCATTGGAGCGGGTGAAGGGAATCGAACCCTCGTATTCAGCTTGGAAGGCTGCTGCTCTACCATTGAGCTACACCCGCGTCGAACGATCCCCTAACACGGCCGGACGGCCGTCTCAACTGCCTCGGCGGATGGCTTTGTTGTCCGGCAAACGCAGATATTTCGGCGCGATCCGCCCGGTTCCTGGTGCGGACGGGCCGGCTGGCGGCCTTAACAGCGGCGGATTCGCCACCTATATTGCTGGTCCCATCAACAAAGAAAAGGAGGTGATCTAGTGTCTTGTCTCAAGCGCTGTCACCTCGCTGGGATCGCCCGCTAGGCCCTGAGCAATCAGCCTGGCATCGGGGCGCTCTCAGCCCTGGACCAGCGAGACATCAATATCAGGGGCGCGGCGGAAGCGATTCCGCCGCGCCTTTTTGCCGTCGAGCCGCGAAGTTCGCCGCGGCCCTGCCCGCCCGATTCACGCGTTCAAGCCTGCCGGGCGGAAGCCGGTTTCCGCGCGGTTTCGGGGGATACCTTGTCGCAGCCCCAAATCGATCCGATCCGCTACACATGAAATGTCGCCGCGGGCCACCGCGAGACGTCCTAGGTGGTGTGGACACTAGCGCATCCATAGAACAATGGCAGCGAGAGTGACGACGGCCCGGTAATTCCGGGCCGT
>NZ_VKHP01000612.1 GCF_010811875.1 Bradyrhizobium uaiense | reverse complement strand
GGCCGACATTGCTCAATACATGCCCGTGGCAGGAGGGAAACGCTGATGCCAGAAGTCGGGCGCGGTGTGGTCATACCGTCTGCTACGAGTCAGACCCTGGACATAGCTATCGCAGCCCCATCGCCGAGTGTACTGCTAGCCGATGTCACTCTCGACACGCTCCCCGGGCTCGCGAAGCGGGTTTCGCGAGCCGGGAAGAAGGTCATCGTCCACGCCGACATGCTGTCTGGGCTGCATCCCAACTCAGCTGGGCTCGGATTCCTTAAGGGCCATTGTGGAGTAGATACGATCGTCAGCACTAATGCCAGGGTTGTCGAGACAGCCAGACGAAGTCATCTGCGGACGATATTCCGGGTGTTCCTGCTTGACTCGATAGCTCTACGGAC
>NZ_VKHP01000611.1 GCF_010811875.1 Bradyrhizobium uaiense | reverse complement strand
GCAGTGGGTGACGATGCGAGACATGGCCACCAAGACCGCCGAGATGGACGAAAGCTCGCCGACATCTCGTCCTCGTCGATCGAGCTGACGGAGGGGATCCACGTCGTCAAGAACGTCGGACAGACCGGCAAGGACCATCGTCGCTTCACCCGTGCGTGCGAGGAGTTCGCCCGGTTCTACTGGGACTGGTGTGGCCCGCTCATCAAGGCGTCGGCCCTGTCTCTGTCGGTGATCTCGGTGGCAGCTCTCATGGCGATCAATCTAAGATTCGGTCTACTCATGGCCAAGGCCGGCTGGGTGGGCGTCACCGACGTCCCCACCTGTTCACTCATCGCCCTGGTCCTGCCGCGCACCATCGAGGTACTGGGCAACATGGCATGGGGTTACCAAC
>NZ_VKHP01000610.1 GCF_010811875.1 Bradyrhizobium uaiense | reverse complement strand
TTGCTCAGAACCGTGCCGCCGACGTTGAAGATGCCGCCGCTCGCGACCGAGATATGGTCAGCCGTCGCGCCCGACGAGACGTTCAGGTCGCCGCCGCTGAAGACGGTCGCATATTCGAAGGACGCGCCGGAGAGAACGTCGACCAGCCCGGAAATTGCGGTCCCCGAACCGGTGACACCGGTGACGGAGCCACCCGCCGAGACGATCTCGTGGCCGCCGCTTTGAATGCTGACATTGCTGGTGATCACGCCCTGCACATTGAGCGTGCCGGACACGTTGATCATGCTGGCCGAACCGCCGGCCAGCACGTTGAGCGTTCCGCCGGCTGCAACGAACGTTCCCGTGCCGGCCGTGCCGCTGATGGTGCCCTGGATGACGCCGCCGGACGAGACGT
>NZ_VKHP01000609.1 GCF_010811875.1 Bradyrhizobium uaiense | reverse complement strand
GTAAGCGCGATTTTCCCCGCACGTTGACGCCGGCGGTTTTGATGGATTGCCCTAGTATCGGGCGATACCGGGCCGTTCAGGCAGTGGCGGCTTTGTGGAAGTTGATGGGCAGCAGGTCGGTAATATCGGCGTCGCCGGCGCGCTGAGGCAATTCGGTGAGGACGTGGCGCAACCACGCTAACGGCTCGACACGTGAGGCGCGGCAGGTCAGCATCAGGCTGTAGACGACGGCACTGGCCTCGGCTCCGTCCACGGTATCACTGAACAACCAACTCTTCCTGCCAGTTACAAAAACCCTGATGTCGCGCTCCAGAAGATTGTTGTCGATCGGCATGCTGCCGTCCCCGGTGTAGCGCGTCAGATATTCCCATTGGTTTCGGGTGTAGGATACGGCGTCG
>NZ_VKHP01000608.1 GCF_010811875.1 Bradyrhizobium uaiense | reverse complement strand
GGCCGGGCGCGGCCCGCTGTCACGCCCGGTGGTTGCCGCCCCCGTGGCGCTGGATCCGAATCGTGTTCCCCGAGGTCTCGACGACTCGAAGCGTCTGACCGCCGACCGCCGCGCGGTATCGTTTGCGCAGCTCTGCGCCACCCCAGCGTTCTCCGTCGCGGGGGCCTCGCCGGCCCCATTCGCTCGCGACCATATCACTGTCTCTTATACACAGCTGACGCTGCCGACGAACAACGCCGAGGAGGGCTCTATGGCTGCCGCATCTACAAATAAGACGCAGCCTACGAGCGCACTAGTGGAGACCTCGGAGGAGGCCGATATATAACAGAAAGAAAATGTAAGAGATATAAACCAGATAGGAGGGTGAGAAGACGAAGAAACTATAGGTAACGACTATAG